>CABUVB010000133.1 GCA_902494815.1 uncultured Collinsella sp.
AAAGCGACGCTTGGGATCGCCGACAGCGCGAATCAGCTTGCGCTCCAGATCACCCTGGCCGTCGTAGCGGTCGACAAGCCCGCGCTCGGGATGCCAGGCCATGGCGTTGACGGTAAAGTCGCGGCGCGCCAGATCGTCCTCGAGCGAGGCGGCACGCTCCACACTCTGGGGATGACGACCATCGGTGTAAAAGCCATCCAGACGGTACGTGGTGACCTCGATACGCTCGCCATCGGAAATAGCCGTGATTCCGCCAAATTTAATGCCCGACTCCACGACCGCGATATCAGCGGCCTCGAACGCCGCCTTGGACTCCTGCCACAGGCCGCTGCAGCACATATCAACATCGTGGCTGGGGCATCCCATCAGGGCGTCGCGCACCCAACCGCCCACGTACCAAGCCTCAAGACCAGCCGCCTCAAGCGCGCGCAGGACGCGCAGGGAGGCATCGGACGGTTGCGTACCGTTGAGCGAAACATTGCACATGCCTGTGGCCTCCTGCGACTATCAAATTGGCTATCGATTGCGTCTGCAAGAAGTCTAGCAAGAAACAGCCTCCACTGCACACGCAAGTCCGATAAACAAAAACGCATCCGTCCTAGTCTAAGACGGATGCGAAATAATCAAACTAGTCAGGCAAGGTACAGGGACTAGCAGACCTGGCGAACCTCGATGTGCTTCTTATATTCGTCCACCTTGGCAAAATCGCCCAGACCGGGGCACTCGACCACGTTGGCGCCGGTGGCCATCGAAAGACGCAAAGCATCCTCAACGCGCTCGGGGGCGTCATGCCACACGGACAGGAAGGCAGCGAGCGAGGAATCGCCGGCGCACACCGTCGACAGCAGCTTGACGTCGAAGGTGCGGTTGGCAAACCAGATATGCTCGCCGTTGGAGAAGTACGCGCCGTCGCCACCAAGGGTCAGCAGCACGTTCTTGGCGCCCTTGGCGTGCAGCTCGGCCATAGCGCCCTTGACAGACTCGTCGTCGCCACCGCTCACCTTAATGCCAAAGATATCGAGCAGCTCGTCGTCATTGGGCTTGATCAGCAGCGGCTCCATGGCAATGAGGTCTGCCAGCTGATGGCTCGAGATGTCGAGGACGAACTCGGCCCCCTTGACCTTGACGCGGCGCAGGACCTCGGCCAAGAAGCCCTCGGAAGTGTTGGGAGGCAGCGAGCCGCTGATGACCAGGCAGGTCATGTCATCGAGCGAATCGATAAGTTCAAACATCTCCTGCTCGTTGGCCTCGTTGATGGCGGCACCGGCGTTGACCATGTTGTACTCGGTGTCGGGGCCGGCATTGAGGAACACGTTGACGCGCGTGATGCCGTCGGTCCACACGGGCTTGACGGGCACGCCCAGGGCCTCGGCGCCCTTAACGATAAACTCGCCCGAGAAGCCAGCGAAGAAACCCAAGATCGTGGTGTCGACACCGTAGTGGTCAAGCGTAAACGAGACGTTAAGACCCTTGCCGTTGGGCGTATAGACCGCGTTGCGGGTACGCGTGACGGTATTGGCGTCAAGGCCGTCACAGGCGATGTTGTAATCAATGGCGGGATTTGCAGTGAGCGTGTAAATCATGAATGTTCCTTTCACGAAGCAACGTGTTAATGAAAGTATATTCCACGAGTCGACAAAAGGCTACAACATCTCGGTGAACGGTGTGGAAGCGATGAATTACGGCAGGACACCTCTCCCCCATGGCGGAACAAAAAAGACGCCCCGGCCGAAACCGGGGCGCCGCATGCGCACGAATGTGTCGCGTTTCGATTACTGACGATCGAGCTTGCGGACAGCAATGCGCTTGCTGTACTCGTCGACGTGACCAAAGTCGCCAATACCGACGGACTCGGCAACGTTGGCGCCGGTGGCCATAGCGAGCTTCATGGCCTCCTCGACGTTGTCGCGATCCCTGTACCACTTGTGCAGGAACGCGGCGAGGGTGCAGTCGCCGGCGCAGACGGAAGAAACCAGCTTGATGTTGAACTCACGCTTGGCGTACCAGATGTCCTCGCCGTTGGAGAAGTAAGCGTCGCCGCGGCTACCGCGGGTGAGCAGAACGTTCTGAACGCCAGCGTCGTGAGCCATCTTCATGGCAACGCGAACCTCGTCGTCGGTATCGACCGGCACGCCGAAGATGGCCTTCATCTCGTGATGGTTCGGCTTGATGAGCAGCGGCTTCTTGTGAGCGAGCTCCTTGAGCTTGTCGGAGGACAGGTCCAGGACAACGTCGGCGCCACGGGCCTGAGCATGCTCCATAACCTGAGCCAGGAAGTCGGGCGTAGCTTTGGGAGGCACGGAGCCGGAGACAATCAGGCACTCAAGATCGCCCGCGGTGTCCAGGATGTTGTAGAGCTCCTCCTGGTGCTGCGGCGTGATCGGGGCGCCGGGGTTGAGGATGCCGTACTCGTGCTGGCCATCGTTGACGTAGGTGTTGATGCGCGTGATACCGTCGGTCCAGACCGGGCGGCACAGGCAACCCAGGTTCATGACCTCCTCGACGATAAACTTGCCCGTGAAGCCGGCGAAGAAGCCGAGCGCGACGGTGTCGACGCCCATCTTCTTAAAGGCGAAGGACACGTCGAGGCCCTTGCCGTTAGCCGTGTAGCTGGCCGAGCCGGTGCGGACGTTCTCGTCGGGCTCGAGCGGAGAGCTCGAAACCGTCATGTCGACAGCCGGGTTAGCGGTTAGCGTGTAGAACATTTACAGTACCCCCTGTATATGTGAGGGCCGCGTGGCCGGCCCATTCCAACCACGCGGTTACCTCTGATACCAAATTAGCGAGCTGCGGACTCGAGCAGTGCCTTGACCTCGGCGGCGGTGTTGCAGGCGAGCGCCTTCTCGGCGAGCTCGTCGCACTCGGCCTTGGTCCACTGGCTGATGGTCTTGCGGGCGCGCAGGATCGACGGAGCGCTCATCGAGAACTCCTCCAGGCCCCAGCTGATCAGCAGCGGCTCGAGCAGCGGATCGGCAGCGGCCTCGCCGCACATACCGACCATGATGCCGGCCTTCACACCGCTCTCGATGATGTTCTTGAGCGAGCGAAGCACGGCGGGATAGTACACCTGGTACAGGTTGGAGATGGTGTCGTTGCCACGGTCGGCGCACATGGTGTAGCCGATCAGGTCGTTGGTGCCGATGGAGAAGAAGTCGGCGACCTCGGCAAGACGGTCTGCGAGCAGCGAAGCGGCAGGTGTCTCAACCATAATACCGACCTCGATGTTCTCGTTGAACTTGCGACCCTCTTCGGTCAGCTCGGCCTTGCACTGCTCGACGAGCTCCTTGACAGCCAGGACCTCCTCGACGCAGGTGACGAGCGGGATCATGATCTTGACGTCACCGAAGGCACTAGCGCGCAGCAGAGCGCGGAGCTGGACCTTGTACTGGTCGGGATTGGCCAGGCAGTAACGCACGGCGCGGAAGCCCATGAAGGGGTTATCTTCCTTGACCATGTGCAGATACGGAATCTCCTTGTCGCCACCCACATCGAGCGTGCGGATGATGACCGGAGCGCCCTTGAGCGCGCTGGCGACCTTACGGTAGGCGTTGAACTGCTCCTCCTCGGAAGGAAGCTCAGCAGAGTCCATGAACAGGAACTCGGAGCGGAACAGACCGATGGCCTCGGCGTCGTGATCGAGCGCGTTGGGCACGTCATCGGGGTTACCGATGTTGCAGGCGATGATCTTCTTGATGCCATCGGCAGTCACGGACGGCTTGCCACGGAAGGCCTCGAGGGCTGCCTTCTCGGCAGCGAAGGCCTCGGCCTTGGCGGTATAGGCAGCGAGCGTCTCCTCGTCGGGATCGGCCTCAACGATACCCTTGCCACCGTCGACGACAACGGTCATACCGTTGCGCAGCGCGGTGCAGCTGTTGGAAACCGAAAGGACAGCCGGGATCTCGAGGGCGCGCGCAATGATCGCGGAGTGCGACGTGCGGCCACCGGTCTCGGTGACGATACCGGCAACGTGGGCCTTATCGATCGTGGCGGTCATGGACGGCGTGAGGTCGTGCACGACAACGACGGTGTTCTCGGGCAGGACGGAGAGGTCAACGACCTCCTTGCCCAGCAGCTCGGCCAGAATACCGGTGCGGATGTCGGCGATGTCGGCCGCGCGCAGACGGAACATCTCGTCGTCCATGGACAGGAACATGTTCTCGAACATGGTCGAGGTGTCCATGAGCGCCTGCTCGGCGCAGGTGCCGCCGTCAATGGCGGCGTTGATGGCGTCGGTCATGCCCGGGTCCTGAGCCAGGACAATGTGTCCGCTCATGATCTCGGCCTCGGCCTCGCCCACCGTCTCCTTCATGTGGTCGGCCTGAGCCTGGGTCTTCTCGCAGAAGACCGAAAGAGCGGACTGATAGCGCTCCTTCTCTGCTGCCGAATCAGCAACCTCGTGCGGCTCAAACGTCAAGTCGGGATCGACGGCGACCATGACGGTGCCGATAC
Source organism: uncultured Collinsella sp. (assembly GCA_902494815.1). Taxonomy (GTDB): domain Bacteria; phylum Actinomycetota; class Coriobacteriia; order Coriobacteriales; family Coriobacteriaceae; genus Collinsella. Next base: position 4,450 of record CABUVB010000133.1, read on the forward strand.
CGATGCCCTCGGAAGCGTTGACTCCCTGATACATTCCCATTCCTCTCTCCGTGTCATGTGATAAAGCGTTTTGCCATATCCATGACAAAAGAGCGCAGCTACCTTACAACAGGTCACTGCGCCCCCAAATATGAACTTAGTTGTTCAACATGCGACCCGTTTGAGTTCTACTCGCCAAGACCGCTCTTGATGAGCTCGATGGCAGCAGCCAGAGCCTCGGCCTCGTCAGCGCCGTCGCACTTGACCTCGACCTCGGTGCCGCAGGGGATACCAGCAGCCATGAGGGCCATCGGGGACTTGCCGTTGACCTCCTTCTCGGGGGTGACGACCGTCACGTCACAGGCGTACTTGCCCATGGTGGAGGCGAACAGACCAGCCGGACGCATGTGCAGACCCTGAGGATTAACGAGGGTAGCCTTCTCAGAAACCATAGTTGACTCCTTTTTTGTGTTTAACCCCTGTCATGCATGTGGCAGGAGTCAGATTCACGACGTTGTTTATATTAACTCACATCAAACGGTTTTTCATTGTGTTTCCCACGAATTGTTGGACAGATGTGTTTGTCGTCCGCTTGCTCGCCCACAGGGGGCCGGGCGCGGGCTGTGAGATTTCCTGCTCTACAGTCCTGCTCGCACGAAGAGCACATTAAGTGCTCTTC
>CABUVB010000134.1 GCA_902494815.1 uncultured Collinsella sp.
AGATTGCCGAGGCGGGCAATGTCACCGAAGCCGTGGAGTCGATTCTGTCGAACAAGCCCGACGTGCTGTTTTTAGACATTACCATGCCCGGTCGCTCGGGAATTGAGCTTGCCGAGACGCTGCAGAACCTAAAGACGCCGCCGGTGGTTGTGTTTGTGACAGCGTTTGCCGAATTTGCCGCCGATGCGTATAACCTCGATGCGGTCGACTATGTCGTCAAGCCGGTCGAGGACGCACGCCTGTCAAAGGCACTCGACAAGATCGAGGCAGCCTTGGGTGCCCGTCGTGTTATCCATGCTCCGCGCCAACCTTTGCGTCTGACGGTGGACCGCGGGGGCAAAAAGGTGTTCATTCCCGCCGCAGACGTCTGCTACTTTGAGGCGCGCGCCGATTTTTGCAACGCCATCTGCGCCGAGGGAACGTACCTGATCAATGAGTCGATCTCTTCGCTCGAGCGTCGCTTGGACTCCGAGGGCTTTATTCGCGTTCATCGCAGCTACCTGGTCAATTTGGAAGACGTGCACAATGTTGAGATTGGCTCCACGGGGTTGATGGAGCTCAGGCTCGACCGCGTGAACTCGACGGTACCGGTGTCCCGTCGTCGTGCCGCCGAGGTCAAGTCGCACCTGGGGCTTGCGTAGACGGTCTGCATGCCGTCGTTTACCATCGCAGGTTTGGCATGGGCGCGCGGTGGGCATAATGGGTGGCATCGAATGAAATCGAAAGGATCATTATGCCCGCGCTTATCACCCATCATCTGTTTGGCGAGGAAAGCATCGACCGTCTTCCGCAGGGCGTCATCACGTCCGATGAAGAGCGCATTGCCTTTATCTTGGGCAACCAAGGCCCCGACCCGTTTTTCTTTCACATTCTGACACCGCGTGTTTCCGACTGCACGCTGCTGGCGCAGGTCATGCATCGGTCGCGTATGTCTCGCCAGTTCGCGTGCCTGCGCGACGGCGTGTCGCATCTGCTGCCGCGCGACGCCAGCTTGGGTCGCGCCTTTGCGCTGGGCCTGCTGTCTCATTACGTGCTCGACCGCAACGCCCATCCCTTTGTCTATGAGCAGCAGTTTGGCATCGTGGAGTCCGATTCAGAGCTTGAGGATTCGAGCAGTCAGGTCCATGCCGTGATCGAGAGCGACCTGGATGTACTGATGCTGCAGCTTAAACGCGATGGCGCTACGGTCGACGATTACCCGCCGGCGGGCGAGATCGTCACTACCGATCGCATCAATCGCGTGGCCGGCGTGCTGATGAGCTATGTTGCCGGACGCGTGTACGGCATTGACATTCCGGCGGGGGAGTACGGTGCTGCCGTTGCCAATATGCAGCGACTTTACCGCGCGATTGAGCCGGCCGGCTCCGTAAAGACGCGCGCGATCTCGCTGGTTGAGGGCTTGGTGCACGACTACTCGCTGCTCGACGGCCTTGCCCATCGCGTGACGACGGAGCTGCCCGAGCACACCGGTAACCTGGGCCATCTGACATGGAAGAATCCCTTTACCGACGAGGTCTCGAACGAGAGTTTCCCCGAGGTCTTTGATCGCGCGCTGGTCGATTACGAGTGCACGGTCGCACGTTTTATCGAGACCGGTGACATGGATGCCGTGACCAGTCACGTCAACTACAGCGGTCGCGTGCTCGAAGCCGATGAGGAGTTCGACCGCGAGGAATAGGGCCCGTGCGTGCCCCTTTGCCGAATCCTTACCGGCGGTTCTGGACAATTGGGGTACGATGAGCTAACTGCATATCGGGCGAATACGAAGGGTCCCTGTCCATGAAATACACCAAGCTCGAGCGTAACTGGGTTATGTATGATGTGGGCAATTCGGCCCTCGTGCTGCTCAATACCTCGGTGGTGCCCATTTACTTTAACGCCATCAATACCGGCGCTTCCTCGGCCGACCTGGTGGTCGCCTGGGGCAATGCGCAGACGATTGCCTCGCTGGTCATCGCCATGCTCATGCCCATTCTGGGCGCGCTTGCCGACTACGCCGGCAACAAGATCAAGTTCTTCTTGGGCTTCTTCCTCACGGGCCTGGTGCTTTGCCTGGCGCAGGCTATCCCAATGTCCGCCATGGCATTTTTGACCGTGTACGTGCTGTGCACCATCGGCCTTAACTCTTCTATGACGTTCTACGACGCCATGCTGCCCGACATTACCACCGACGAGCGCATGGACGCCGTGTCCAGCTCGGGTTATGCCTGGGGCTACATCGGTTCCACCGTGCCGTTCGTCATCTGCCTGGCGCTCATCATGGGTGGCCCCGCTCTTGGTGTCCCCACCATGCTGGCAACGCGTCTGTCGTTTATCATCACCGGTGCCTGGTGGCTCATCTTTACCCTGCCGCTCATTCGCACCTATAAGCAAAAGTACGGTCGCGAGCGCGGTCCCGAGGACACCATCGGCCACATCGTGGGCGGTGTGTTCTCCGAGGTCGGACACACCATGCGCGAGATCGCCCACAACAAGACCGTGCTGGTCTACATGATCGCGTTCTTCTTCTATATCGACGGTGTGCACACGGTCATTTCCATGGCAACCAGCTACGGATCGGCCTTGGGCATCGATTCGACCCAGTTGGTCCTGGCGCTGCTCGTCACGCAGTTCGTGGCCTTTCCGTCCGCCATCATCTACGGCAAGCTTGCCGGACGCGTGGGCACGCTCAACATGATCTTGGTGGCAGTCGCCGCCTATATGGGCATTGTGCTGTTCGCCGCGTTCTTCCTAAAGACCGCCTTTGAATTCTGGGTGCTTGCCATTATGGTCGGCCTGTTCCAGGGCGGCGTGCAGGCGCTCAGCCGTAGCTACTTTGGCCGCATTATCCCCAAGGAAAAGTCCAACGAGTACTACGGCTTCTTTGACATCTTCGGTCGTTATGCAAGCGTTATGGGCACCTTCCTGGTGTCGGTCGTCACCTCGCTGACCGGCAACCCGTCGCTGGGCGTCCTTTCCATTGGTGTGCTGCTGGTCGTTGGCTTTATGCTGCTGGTCCGCCTGTCCCGCATGACTCGGGCGGCAGAGCATGCCGCATAGGAGCGAGCGGCTATTGTGCCTGTCCACGGTACTCTTTTGGGGTTATCCGCAATAAACATTGCGACTTGCGAGCAATGATTTGCCCAAGTGGGTATGATGGAATCAGCTAGGTCGCGGGGCGTCGCCTGTGTTTGGCGGCGTCCCGTTTTTGTGTTGCAGGGAGGGTAAGGCATGAACGCCACGGTCGTGATTCCAACGTATTGGGCGGGCGATGACGCTTGCGCAAACGCCCCTGGCACCTATGATCATTCGACGCGACTCAACGCCGACAATCCCGAACTCGACCGCTGCCTGGCCTCGCTTGAGCAGGTACGTGACATCCCGCGCATCATCCTTTTGGTGGTCTGTCCCGTTTCTGCCACAGCCGATGTGTCGCTGCGCGTGCGCGAGATTGTCGACGCGCATCCCACGCTCAAGGTCACCGTTGTCACCAACACCCAGGCCTCGCGCATCGCAGACCGGGTTGCTCAGATCGCGCCCAAGGGTTCGGGCGAGTGCGTGAGCCTGCGAGGCTACGGTGCCATCCGCAACATGGGGCTAGCCTGTGCCGCTGTGCTGGGGCATGACGCGGTTATCTTTTTGGATGACGATGAGACTGTCATCGACGCCGACTTTATGAAGCGCGCGACCTATGCGTTGGGGCAGCAGACACGTCAGGGCTTGCCGATCTTGGTCAAGAGCGGCTATTTCTACGATCGCGACGGCTCGCCGCTGGCTCCCACGGACAAGGCGGGCATCTGCCATCGTTGGTGGACCAAGCGCATCGAGTTCAACCGTTGGATGAAAAAGGCGCTCTCGGGCACTCGCATCTCGCGCTCCAACTACGTGTGCGGCGGCCTGATGGCCCTGCACGCCCGCGCCTTTACGCGTGTGGCCTTTGACCCGTTTATCACCCGCGGCGAGGACTTGGATTACCTCTTTAACATGCGCATGTTTGGCTACGACGTGTGGTTCGATAACGAGTGGACCGTGCGCCATCTGCCTCCGGAGTCCGAAAAGCGCTCACCGCGCTTTATGCAGGATGTATACCGTTGGTACTACGAACGGGCCAAGTTGACATTCGCCGCGCATCAAAAGGAGCTCATTCCCGTTACGGCGGCATCACTCATGCCCTACCCGGGCCCGTGGATTTCGCGCGAGCTCGACGACCGCGTGCGCAAGACCGCTATGGTCCGCAGCGTGTTTACCCGCGAGCATGAGGGCTACCTGCGCATCTGGCGCCATGGTATCGGCGAGGCAAAGGCCTATGCGCGCCAAAACGCTGCAAGCTATCTGCGTTTCCAGAGCTTTTGGCCCAAGATCATGGACGGGCTTTGGCGTGACGCACAACTGATCAGTATCCTAGAGGGGGCCGAATGATCGACCGCCGCGCCCAGCGCGATAGTTCAATATCAATCTTTCGCATCATTGCCGTTGCCTGCGCCATTTGCGTGCTGGTGTACTTTATTTTTGCCTTGGTGACCGGTATCGAGCCGATCGCCACGGTGATTGCCTGCGCGCTGCTGTGCATCTTTCTGTGCATCTTTATCTTTTTGACGCTCAATCCCGATTCGGTGCGCTCCCAGTACACCGAGGAGACGCTCTCGGTGGCCTCGGCCATGCTCGAGGACATTAAGGGCGGTCTGACGCAGGAGTCGGCGCGTTTGGTGTGCCGGCGCATTTTGCCCGAGACGCGCGCCATGACGGTGGCCATCACCGACGAGGGCAACGTGCTTGCCTGCGCGGGAGAGTTTGAGGAAAAACTACTGCCAGATTCTCCCATCCACACGCTTGCCACACGCTACGTTATCGAACATGGCATCGTGCAGTCGTTCAACCGTATGGTGGATGTCGTGGGCTCGGACGGCTCGCACAACCAAGTTCCCGCCGGCATTATCGCCCCCATCAAGGTGGGCGATCGTACCGTCGGCACGCTCAAGTTCTACTACAAGACCCCGCGCGCCGGCGACCGTACCCAGTACGCGCTTGCCTCGGGCTTTGCCGAGATCTTGTCCACGCAGCTCGCCATCCACGAGCTCGAGGTGCAAAAGGAACTCACAGCGCGCGCCGAGGTGCGTGCGCTG
>CABUVB010000135.1 GCA_902494815.1 uncultured Collinsella sp.
AGCCTCCTGCGGCAGCTCGTCAAAGCTGCGACAACCGGTGATGTCGCACTTCCAGCCAGGGAGCTCCTCGTAGATGGGCTTGGCATGCTCAAAGCGCACCTGGTGCTCGGGCACGCTCGTGTAACGCTCGCCATCGACGTCATAGGCAACGCACACCTTAATGGTGTCGAAGGCCGAAAGCACGTCGAGCTTGGTCATGGCGATGTCGGTGAGGCCGTTGACGCGCGAGGCATAGTTGGCGATAGGGCCGTCAAACCAGCCGCAACGACGACGGCGACCGGTGGTCACGCCGTACTCATAGCCCTCCTCGGTCAGCGTGTGGCCAGCCTCGGACTCATAGGAAAGCTCGGTGGGCATGGGGCCCGAACCGACGCGGGTGATATAGGCCTTCATGACGCCCAGCACGCGGTTGACGTTCTTCATACCGACGCCGGAGCCGGTGATGGCGCCGCCGGCGGTGCAGTTGGAAGACGTCACGTACGGATAGGTGCCGTGGTCGATGTCGAGCAGCGTCGCCTGGGCGCCCTCAAACAGCAGGTCCTTGCCCTCGTCGATCATGTTGTTGAGCAGCAGGCTCGTCTCGGTGATGTAGGGGCGCAGGCGCTCGGCCATCGGCAGGTACTCGTCGCAAATCTGGTCCACGGTGTAGGTGGGCAGGTTGTAGATGAGCTCGAGCTCGGGGTTCACGCGGGCGAGAGCGGTCTCCAGCTTGTCGCGGAACAGTGCCTCGTCCAGCATGTCCTGCATGCGCAGGCCGATGCGGGCCATCTTGTCCTGATAGCACGGACCGATGCCGCGCTTGGTGGTACCGATGTTCTTCTTGCCGAGCTTCTGCTCAAAGGCGCCATCCAGATCGATGTGGTACGGCATGATGACATGCGCGTTGCCGCTAATCTTGAGGTTCTTGGTGGTGATGTCGTCGGCCTCGAACATATCGATCTCCTCAAGGACAACCTTGGGGTTGACGACGCAGCCGTTACCGATCACCGACACGTGGTCGGAATACATGATGCCGGAAGGCACCTGGTGCAGGCCGTACTTCTTGCCGTTGACGACGATGGTGTGACCGGCGTTGTTGCCGCCCGAGTAGCGCACGACAGCATCGAAGTCGCCGGCGACCAGGTCGCAAATCTTACCCTTGCCCTCATCGCCCCACTGGGCACCGACCAAAACGGTTGACGGCATGTTTACTCCTTACATTCATGGCCTGTCTACGCGCCACGCCGGCACGCAGAAGCACAAAACATTCCCAGTATACCCGTGCAACGGGCGCCTGTCCTACTCCTCGGCATGTGCCCCATCAAGCTCATAGAACTTGGTGGATGCCGGCAGGAACATCAGGTCGACGTCGCCGATCGGGCCCGAACGGTTTTTGGCCACGACGATACGCGTAACGCCCTCGTCGGGTCGATCGTCGCGCGAGGCTTCGGCCTCGTCGGCGGAGCGGTCCAAGAACATAACGATATCGGCGTCCTGCTCGATGGAGCCCGATTCACGAAGGTCGGAAAGCTGCGGGCGCTTGCCGGTACGGGATTCGACCTGACGCGAGAGCTGTGACAGCGCGATGAGCGGGATCTTGAGTTCCTTGGCCATGATCTTCAGGCCACGCGACATCTCCGAGACCTCGACGGTACGGCTCTCGGAGCGGCGTCCCGGCGGAGGACTCACCAGCTGCAGGTAGTCCAGGATGATGATTGCCTTCTCCTTGTTATGGAGCATACGGCGGCTCTTGGCGCGAATCTCGGTCACTGTGGTGCCGGGCGTATCGTCAATCAGAATATCCAGCTTGGACAAGGTCTGCGTGGCCTCGTTGATATTGGCCCACTGCTCGGGGCTAATGCGGCCCATGCGGAAATCACTGATCGAGATCATGGCATAGGCGCAAATCAGACGCTGGGCAATTTCCTTGCCCGACATCTCCAGCGAGAAGAAGCCGACGGTATAACCAGCAGCGGCAGCGTTGAGCGCCAGATTTAGAGCGAACGACGTCTTACCCACGGCGGGACGGGCACCGATGATGATGAGCTGGCCTTCGCGAAAACCCATGAGCATGCGGTCGAGCGACGGGAAGCCCGTGGGCACGCCCGCAGCCTGGCCACCGGCCTGGCACACTTCCTCGGCCTCGTTATAGGCCTCGACCATAAACTCGGTCAGCGTCTTGTAGCTCGACTTGACCTCGCGCGCCGTAACCTTGAGTAGTTTGCTCTCGGCCAGCTCCACGACCTCTTTGGTGTCGGTAGGGGCGTTATAGGCCAGCGCGTTGATTTCGTTGGTGGCGCCGATCAGCTCGCGCAGCATCGAGTCGCGACGCACGATGGCGGCATGGTGCTGCCAGTTGACGAGCGACAGAGTCTGACCCATCAGCTCCAAAATGTACGCTTCGCCGCCCACGGCATCGAGCTTATTGATGCTTCGCAGGTAATCGATCAGCGAGATGGAGTCGATGGGAATGCAGCTGTTGTACATATCGACCATCGCGGTATAGATGGTCTTATGAATGGGCCGGTAGAAGTCATCGGGCTGCAGCTCGACCTGGGCCTCTTCGACCACCTCGGGCGAAAGCAGCATAGCGGCCAGTACATTGGCCTCTGCATCTTGGTTTTGGGGAAGACCCAACTTTGAGCCGCGGTCCTCGACCGTCAGCCCGGTCTCCCTATCGTCATATGCCATGAGCATCCTCATTCATATCGCTTGCGAGCATCCATAGTATCAGCCACGGTCCCAAAACGCGCCGCGCGCCGCCAATCATCACCGAACCAAACGGATGAACGGTCCTGTATATAGGACTTCGACGCAACGTTCACCATGACACTCACTCAGCGCAAAAAAACAAAAGGGCGCCCTGGTTTCCCAGAGCGCCCTTCTTAGAACAAGATTGTTGCGTTGCAGCAAATGCTACTCGGCAGCAGCCTCAGTCTCGACCTCGGCGGTCTCGGCCTCGGCGACCTCAGCGGCCTCCTCGACCTCAGCCTCGGCAGCGAGCTCCTCGGCGGTAACGCCGACGAGAACGACAACCTCGGCCTTGATCTCGCGGTACAGCGAGATGGCAACGGTGTGGGCACCGGCAACCTTGATGGGCTTACCGAGCTCGACGCGCTTGCGGTCGATGTCCATACCGAGCTGAGCCTTGATGGCGTCAGCGATCATAGCGGCGGTAACGGAGCCAAAGAGGATGCCCTCGTCGCCGACCTTGACGTCAACGGTGACCGTCTTGCCCTCGAAGGCAGCCTTGGTCTCGTTGGCGGTAGCCAGACGGACGGCCTCGCGCTTGGCGATGTTGTTGCGACGCTCGTCAAGCTGCTTGAGGTTGCCCTTGGTGGCGGCAACAGCGAGCTTCTTGGGGAACAGGAAGTTCTCAGCGTAACCCTGAGCGACCTCTACGACGTCACCCTCGCCGCCCTTGCCCTTGATCTCATCGAGAAGAATAACCTTCATGATGCGTCTCCCTTCTTAGCCGCGGTCGCGGTTGCCACGAGAGGAAACCACGGGGACGGTGTACGGCAGGAGAGCCATCTCGCGGGCGCGCTTGATGGCGTTGGCGATGTCATGCTGATGCTGCGTGCAAGCGCCAGTGACGCGACGGGGCTTGATCTTGCCACGGTCGGTCATGTACTTACGGAGAAGCTGAGTGTCCTTATAGTCGATGAACTCAGTGTTCTCCTTGCAGAACTGGCAGTACTTACGACGCGGCTGACGTGCAGAAAAATCATTAGCCATGTCAAAATACCTTTCGTTTGGCAACTTCGGCGAACCGAAGCCGCCTCTCACTCAAAAATAGGTGAACAACCCTTAGAACGGGATGTCCTCATCGTAGACGTCGACCGCGGGCGGCGTAGCCACCGGTGCGGCAGGACGTGCTGCGGGCGCGGGAGCTGCGGGGGCGTAACCGCCCTGATCGTAGCCACCCTGGCCACCACGGGAGCTCATAAACTCGATCTCATCGACGATGACCTCAAGCTTGCTCCGGCGCTGGCCGTCGCGCTCCCAAGAGCTGTAGCGCAGCTTACCCTCGATCGCGACCTTGTTTCCCTTTGCCAGGAAACGGCTCACAGCCTCGGCGCGGGTGCCGAACATGGTGCAGTCGACAAAGTTGGGATAGTCCTCCCACTCGCCAGTCTGCGCGTTGCGGCGACGATCGTTCACGGCGACGCCAAAGGACAGAACCTGGGTTCCGCCGGCTGTGGCGCGCAGCTCGGGATCGCGGGTGAGGTTACCGGTGATGTTCACTCGATTGATGCTCATAACTCACTACTTCCTCTTGGGGCACAAGCCCAGTCCAAAACGACAGTCTTACTCCTGGTCGTCGCGACGGACGATCATGTGGCGGACCACAGCGTCGGTGATGCGCAGGACGCGATCAAGCTCGGCGATCTGGGTAGGATCTGCGTGGAAGTTGATGAGGGTGTAGTCACCATCGGTGAGGTCGTTGATCTCGTAGGCGAGCTTGCGCTTGCCCCACTCGTCAACGGAGTCGACCTTGCCAGCGCCCTCAGCGATCGTGGTATCGATACGCTTCATAACAGCGAGACGAGTCTCGGGGTCGAGCGACGGGTCAACAAAGAACAGCAGTTCATAAGCCTTCATATTGTCACCTCCTCTGGGCAAATGTGGCTTCAGGTCGTGAAGGTGCGCCTGAAGCAGGAAAAGACTTGGTAATAATATCTTTCAACCTCCCAGGCCGCAAGAATATGCAGCTACAACCTCATGACCTCCACATATGCCCATACTCGCACGACGTTTCATGCGCATTCCAACCAAATGCCGACCAAAAGCTTGACGGATCTGTGGACAAGATACGGTGCCGTGGGGACAAGCTGAGCCAAGCCACAGGTCAACGGGCACAAGGCTGTGGTCGCAAAATGCATACCAGTGGTCCACAACACCACCCAAAGATTTTTAAATTCATTGCCAAGTCGCTTATGAATACCCCTTTTGAACAATTGAGTTGATCAACCACGCTGGTCGGAAGCCGTTTTTTGGCACCTCAAACCCCACTGCAACGCCAAGCGCGGCCAAGCGTTTTAAAAAATGCCAACTTTTCTGTTTGCACTTTGCGATTCCTCGTGTATACTGACTTTCGCATTTAACGGAGAGTTGTCC
>CABUVB010000136.1 GCA_902494815.1 uncultured Collinsella sp.
GCAACGTAATCAATTTGTAACAAACTTAGACGTTTAAACAAATAATCCAACCTTTTGCGAATTTAGCTATAATTCCACAATCCAAACAGGTATACTCCTTTCATGTCGTGTAGGAAATACGTAGACAAAAAGGAGGTTATGTGATGGTAAGTATTGTTCTTGCTAGCCACGGGGACTTGGCAGCTGGAATCAAGCAGACGGGCTCGATGGTCTTTGGCGATCAGCCGTCTGTTGCCGTGGTCTCGCTCGAGCCGAGCATGGGCCCCGACGACTTCCGTGCCAAGGTCGAGGAAGCAGTCGCTTCCTTCGAGGACCAGGAGCAGGTGCTCTTCCTCGTTGATCTGTGGGGCGGCACGCCGTTCAACCAGATCAGCGGGCTCATCGAGGGCCACGATTCCTGGGCTATCGTCACCGGTGTCAACCTGCCTATGCTCATCGAGGCATATTCGCAGCGCTTTGACGCAAAGAACACTGCACATGCGATCGCAAAACATCTCGTGACTGAGGCTAAGGCTGGCGTGCGCGTCAAGCCCGAGTCTCTGGAGCCCGAGGAGAAGAAGCCGGCTGCGGCCGCCGCTGCTCCTGCAGGCGCCATCCCCCCGGGAACGGTCATCGGCGACGGGCACATCAAGATCGCCCACGTCCGTATCGACACCCGTCTGCTTCATGGTCAGGTGGCCACCACGTGGACCAAGCAGATCAACCCCAACCGCATCATCGTGGTTTCCGACGGCGTTGCTCACGACGAGCTCCGCAAGACCATGATCGAGCAGGCTGCCCCTCCGGGAGTCCATGCCAACGTCGTGCCCATCAAGAAGATGGCCGAGGTCGTCAAGGACACGCGCTTTGGTGACACCAAGGCCATGCTGCTCTTCGAGAACCCGCAGGATCTGCTCAAGGCCATCGAGGCCGGCGTCGACATCAAGGAAGTCAACATCGGTTCCATGGCTCACTCCAAGGGCAAGGTCGTCGTCACCAACGCCGTCGCTATGGGCGATGACGACGTTAAGACTCTCGAGGCTCTCAAGGCCAAGGGCGTCAAGTTCGAGGTCCGCAAGGTTCCTTCGGATTCCTCCGAGGATCTCGACGCCATGTTGAAGAAAGCTAAGGCCGAACTGGCCGCTCAAGCATAGTAAAGGAGGGTCCGATACATGTCTGCAATCACTATTCTGCTTGTTGCGATTGTCGCGTTGCTTGCCGGTATGGAAGGCATTCTGGATGAGTTCCAGTTCCATCAGCCGCTCGTGGCATGCACGCTTATCGGTCTCGTAACCGGTCACCTTCAGGAGGGTATCCTCCTGGGCGGTTCGCTCCAGATGATGGCCCTTGGCTGGGCTAACGTCGGCGCCGCTGTCGCGCCTGACGCCGCTCTGGCCTCGGTCGCTTCTTCGATCATCATGGTGCTCGCCCTCAACGGTGGCGCCACCGATTCGGCCAAGGCCGTTACCACCGCTATCGCCGTCGCCGTCCCGCTGTCGGTCGCTGGTCTGTTCCTGACCATGATCTGCCGTACCATTGCTACCGCTATCGCTCACGCCATGGACGGTTGCGCCGAGAAGGGCGACTTCTCCGGCATCGAGCGCTGGCAGTATGCTGCCATCCTCATGCAGGGCCTTCGTATCGCCATCCCGGCAGTGCTTCTGTGCGTCATCCCGGCCGAGGCCGTTACCAACGCGCTTAACGCTATGCCCGACTGGCTGTCCGGCGGCATGGCTGTCGGCGGCGGCATGGTCGCTTCCGTCGGTTACGCCATGGTCATCAACATGATGGCCACCAAGGAGACCTGGCCGTTCTTCGTCCTCGGCTTTGTCCTTGCTGCCATCCCTCAGCTCACGCTGATCGCCCTTGGTCTCATCGGCATCTCCCTTGCCCTCATCTACCTTGGCCTTAAGGATCTGGCCAAGCAGGGTGGCGGCATGGGCGGTGGCTCCGGCGACCCGCTCGGCGACATTCTGAACGATTACGAGTAGGAGGGGAGTGATACATATGGCAGAGAACAAGATTCAGCTCACCAAGGCTGACCGCAAGAAGGTTTGCTTCCGTCATCAGTTCCTTCAGGGCTCGTGGAACTACGAGCGTATGCAGAACGGCGGCTGGTGCTTCGCAATGATCCCTGCGATCAAGAAGCTCTACACCAGCAAGGATGACCAGATTGCCGCTCTTAAGCGCCACCTGGAGTTCTATAACACCCACCCCTATGTTTCCGCCCCCGTCATTGGCGTTACCCTCGCCCTCGAGGAGGAGCGCGCCAACGGTGCTCCGATCGATGACGTCGCCATCCAGGGCGTCAAGGTCGGTATGATGGGCCCGCTCGCCGGCGTCGGCGACCCCGTCTTCTGGTTCACCCTTCGCCCGATTCTGGGCGCTCTGGGCGCTTCCCTGGCCATGTCCGGCAGCATCGTCGGTCCGCTGCTGTTCTTCTTCGCGTGGAACATCATCCGTTACGCTTTCCTGTGGTACACGCAGGAGTTTGGCTACAAGGTCGGCTCCTCCATCGCCAAGGACCTCTCCGGTGGTCTGATGGGCAAGGTCACCGAGGGCGCTTCCATCCTGGGTATGTTCATCATCGGCGCCCTGGTCGAGCGCTGGGTGTCCATTTCCTTCACCCCGATCGTCTCCACGGTCAAGCAGTCTGCTGGCGCCTTTATCGACTGGGCTAGCCTGCCCTCCGGTTCCGAGGGTATCAAGGAAGCGCTGACGATGTACAACTCCGTCGGTGCTACCGCCCTTGATCAGATGAAGGTCACCACGCTTCAGGCCAACCTCGATCAGCTCATCCCCGGCCTTGCCGCCGTGTGCCTGACCCTGCTGGTCTGCAAGCTCCTCAAGAAGAAGGTCAGCCCGATCGTCATCATCCTGGCTCTCTTCGCCGTCGGCATCATCGGTCGCTTCTGCGGCTTCATGTAAGCACGCTTCGGCTTAAGACCGAGAATTGCTAGGCAAGGGCTTTTGAGCCATTGAAACGGACCGCACCCGGTGGGTACACTGGATGCGGTCCGATTGTTTTATTTGGAGGGCGAGGCGCGCATGGCGCAATCTCAGAACAGCACGGTCGATCTGGCAACGCCGGCAACCTGCCTGATGGGGCTTACCAGCCACGGTAACGTGATGGTGGGCAATAAGGCGTTCGAGTATTACAACGAGCGCAATCCCGAGGATTATATTCAAATCCCTTGGGACGAGGTCGACTATATTGCCGCCGAGGTTTTACGCGGCACCAAGAAGATCACGCGTTTTGCCATCTTCACCAAGGACAACGGTCACTTTACGTTTTCGACGCGCGACGACAAAGAGACGCTTCGTGCTGTCCGCAAGTACGTCGACGAGGATAAGCTCGTGCGTTCGCCCGACTTTATCGATGTGACGGCCAAGGGCGCCAAGAGCATCCCCTCCGTTATCAAAAACCTCTTCCACAAAGGTAACTAGCTCCTCATAAGTTGCGGTGAAATAGATCCTAAATACGGCTTTAGATGCTTCAGACAGGAACTATTCCACCGCAACTTCGAAGTCTAGTCATGCGACGTATTGCGATGCAGTAAATCTGCTACACTAGTACAACATGCCTCCGTAGCTCAGGGGATAGAGCACCGCTCTCCTAAAGCGGGTGTCGACGGTTCGAATCCGCCCGGGGGCACCATTTGCATTTTGTACGAACCCGTTGGACGTCAAGTCTGGCGGGTTCGTTGCTTTCCACGTCGTAGTTCAGCGTCACTATGCACTCTTCGTCGCTCACGCTCACCTGGTAGACGAACGCCTTCAGCAGCGTCGCGTCGTCCAGGGCGGAGCCGCATTGCAGGAAGTCGGCCAGCCGCTCGGGGTCTATCTGATCGTCCCTAATCGCCTCAAGGTCGAGCTTGGCGCGGTCGCGCTGGTGCTCAAGCTCCGCTATGCGTTCCTTCGCGCCCGGAGCGATTATGCCCTGCTCGATGGCGTTGAGGATGTTCTTCAGGCCGCGCTCGGCTGCTGAGAGCGATTGGGCGGCCTGCTTGCGCCTCGCCGCCACCTCCGCGCCGTCCGAGCTTTCCGCAACCATGTGGGCTATCCTCAAGGCCTCCTCGCGGTCTTGCAGGAGCGCCCGCAGCGCCTTGACGATCTCGCCCTCAAGCTCCTCGCGCCTCACGGGCCTCACGCAGCCGTCATGGCAGCGGTAGTACTCGTATTTCACGTTCTTGCGCCCGCGCCCGCTCACGCCTTGCAGGTTGCGCCCGCAGCCCGCGCAGATCGCCTTGCCGGAAAGGGCGAAGTCGCCCCAGCTCTCCGCGCTGCGCTCCTTGGCCGCGCGTATGCCCTGTGCCTCCATGAACGTCACCTCGTCGATGATCGCGGGCATGCCGCCCTCTTTGACAACGCCGCCCCACTCGTAGCGCCCCGTGTACTTTCGGTTCTTTACCATCCGCTCGACCATCGAGTAGCCGCACGGGTTTCCCTGCGAGGTCTTGACCCCGCGTGCCGCGAAGTCGCGTGCTATCGAGTTGGTGGTCTCCTTTGCTATGCGCCGCTTGAACGCCTCGCGCACGAAAGCGGCCTCGTCCTCGTTGATCACGTACTCGTCGGCCTCGTTGCTGGTATAGCCGAACACGCGCACGCCGTTGGTCTTGCACTTGAGCGCGTTTCCCTCCATGCCGCGCCTCGTGCGGATCGCGGTCTTCTTCGACTCGCACGCCGCAAGGCCCTCAAGCAGCTTCTCGTAGATGATGCCCTCGGGCGAATCAGGTATCTGCTCAAGCGCCGAGACGAGCTTCACGCCGTGCTGGGCAAGTTCACGCTTGTATATTGGCGCGTCGTACTCCCCACGGCTGAAGCGATCCATCATATAGACCAGAACTATGTCGCTCTCGCCCGCGTTCGCGACCATGCGCTGGAACTCGGGGCGGTCGTCGGTGCGACCGCTTATGGCATAGTCGCAGTATTCCGCCACGATGGCGTACCTCTCGCGCTGGCACCACTGGCGGCAGATGCGCAGCTGGTCGTCGATAGAGGCCTCGCGCTGCTTATTGCATGAAAAGCGGGCGTATAACACCGCAGTTTTTGGCATAATTGGAAACGGCCTCCTTTCAGAGGTTCTTTAGGAAAGCCCCGCGGGCAGCGTTGCAGCGCTA
>CABUVB010000137.1 GCA_902494815.1 uncultured Collinsella sp.
GCCAAGTCGCCCCAAAAATCGGGATCGTTGGTGTTGACGATGTACTTGGTATCGGGGTGCTCCGCCATGAGCTCGGCAAGCGAATCGGAGCCGACATAGGTCGAGGAGAAGCTCTTGAGGTCGCTCGTATCGCCCTTGTCCTTCTTCGTCTTCCAGTAATGACCCGTCACGCTTCCGTCTTGAACCGTATAGGTCAGATCTTCGACGCGATCCTGCTTGATGGCGCTGACCATCTCGCTCGTCGCGAGCTTAACGGTATTGCTGGAATTGGCAAAGCCGGAGCCCATGTTAAAGAAGGCGTAGCCCAGAAGCGCGCAAGCCAAAAGAAAATACAGCCAGCCCGTACGCGTGGGCCTCTTGCCTCCGGGCATCCCCGGGATCTTTGGGTCCCGGGGAGTCTGGGAATTGTTGTCGTTACGGTCGTCGGGCATCTTACGAATAAACCTCCGGTTTCAAAATGCCCAGATACGGAAGGTTGCGATAGCGCTCGGCGTAGTCGAGGCCGTAGCCCACCACAAAGGCATCGGGGCAATGGGTTCCAACATACTTGGGCGTGATGGCCGAGACGCGGTCCTCAACGTCCTTCCACAGGAAGGCGGCGACCTCCAGAGAAGCGGGCTTGCGGCTCTCGAGGTTCTTCATCAGATACTTGAGCGTCAGGCCCGAGTCCAGAATGTCCTCGACGATCAGCACGTCGCGACCACGGATGTCGATATCCAGGTCCTTAATGATACGCACGATGCCCGAAGACTTCACACCGTCGCCATAGCTCGAAACAGCCATGAAATCGATGTTGGTCGGTAGCTCAATCTTGCGCATCAGGTCGCCCATAAAGACAACGGCACCGCGCAGAACCGCGATCAGCACCAGATCCTTACCCGCGTAGTCGCGCGTAATCTCCTCGCCCAGGCGAGAAACGATGCCGTCGATATCCTCCTGCGTAAACAGAACCTTCTCGATATCCGGATGTTGAGAAGCCATGACAACCCTTTCTTGTGCTTAATCGCCCACACACCGCCGTATGGACGCGAACTACACATTCTAGCAGCGCACGGGGTAAATTTACCAGCCCGTGCGCCATCAGCGCGGGAATACCGTCAACGTCGCACAGAATAGCTGGCGTGGGACGCTATTCCGCATCGACCACGCGGAGCAGATATGCCACGCGCGTTGCGGCCGTGCACTTAAAACGCTCGTCCGCGCGAACTCCGGCGACCCACACCACGGCACCCCCCGGCGCCGTCCTCACCATGGGCACGCCGGCGCGCTCGGAAACGGGAATGCGAGCCTCACCTAGCAAATCGGATACTTTCTTGCTTCGGCCACTCATCCCTAACGGGCACATCACGTCTCCCGGTGCGGGACCGTCCACCCACAGGCGCGCCAATCGCGCCTCGACAGGGATCTCGCCACGTGAGCCCGCCAGGATCCGCTCACTATCGCTGTCGGCAAAACCCAGGGCAGCCGCGTCTACCAAAGCTGTCACTTCCCCGGCAGCCGCAAGCTCACGGGCGCGGCGCACGATATCGCATCCCGGCTCAACGGCCATCGGCTCTGCGACCAGCATGCGCCCCCCGCCCAACGGCAAACGACCGGGTATGGTAATCCAGTCCGCAACCAGCCCCTCACGAGCCGCCGGCGCCTTAAACGCCAGCATGCCAAACTCAATGCGTGCGTCAATCCCCGCCGGAAGCGTGACCGAGCCGGTGCCCTCGGCAACGCAGGAAAGGACTCGCTCCACATGTCGCATCTCTGGACGAGCGTCCGGATCGATGCGCTTAATCGCCAGTCGCACGATGCGCCGCGCGATTACCACCTCGGCCGCAGCCAGACGCCTGGCATCGAGCACCAGCGCACCCGCTGCCTCTTTGCGTAAACAGCTTCGAAACGCCTGTGCCGAAAGCTGAGACAAAAACGCGTCCTCATCGCCTAAGATCTCGCAGGCGGCGCCAATCGTCTTGCACACGCTCGCGTTGCGCTGCGCCACAACTGGCATTACTCGATGGCGCACGTAGTTTCGCAGATACGAGATATCCTCATTGCTCTCGTCTTCACGCCACGGCTGACCATGTACCTGTAGATAGCCCACGAGCTCGCCATGAGTTAGGTCGAGCAAGGGACGTACCACGATATTCCTCCGGCGAGGAATGCTCGATAGGCCAGCGGGCCCCGAACCCTTAATCGCGTTCATCAAAAACGTTTCCGCGCGATCCGAAGACGTGTGCGCGGTGCAGATACGAGCCGCCGTTCGCGGTGTCCCCGTCTGGGCGCAGAGCTCGCGAACATACCTCCGCGCCGCGGCATAGCGCACCTCGCGGGCCGCGGCCTCAATATTGCCCGACTCCCCATCAAAATAAGCGTGCTCCACGCACAGCGGTAAACCATATTTCGCGCAGAGCTCACGCACAAAGGCCTCGTCGCCATCGGACGCCTTGCCGCGCAGATGATGGTTTACATGCAGCACATGCAGGCGCTCGCGAGCAATGGGGGCAACACCGCGTCCGTCTTGGATATCCAGCTTTGATGTGCACGCCATA
This sequence comes from uncultured Collinsella sp., assembly GCA_902494815.1. Lineage (GTDB taxonomy): Bacteria > Actinomycetota > Coriobacteriia > Coriobacteriales > Coriobacteriaceae > Collinsella. Next base: position 2,538 of record CABUVB010000137.1, read on the forward strand.
AGAAGCAGTGCCGTCGAGTCCGCGCCGCCTGATACCATGAGCACGACAGGAGCAGCCTGCTGCCTCGTTCGGGTCTCATCGACTGCCCCGGGCACGGCATGGTGTCCGTAATGCTGTGATACCGTAGGCATTTGCTTCCTCCTCTATTCGTCCGCACCCATTGTATCCTTTGGAATCTTATGTCTCGTCTGCACCTTCATATCCTCGGCAGTGGCTCTAAAGGCAACTGCGCACTCATCGAGGGCCCGCAGGGGCTCATTATGGTCGATGACGGACTGTCTCGCCGCGAGACATTAAAGCGCATGGCAGAACTGGGACTCTCGACAGACAACGTCTCGGCTCTTCTCATTACTCATGAGCATAGCGATCACATCAAGGGCCTCGATGTCTGGTGCAAGCACTGGCACGGCCCCCTCTTTGCCAGCAGGGGCACTCTTTCGAACAAAGAAAATCTTTCGCATCTGCCTGTCGAGGAATTCGATCCCGGTGACACCCTTTCCATTGCCGGCATCCACGTGCAAACCTACTCAACATCACACGATGTCATCAATCCGGTCGGCTATCGATTCAATGCTCTCGATGATTCCATCGGCTTTGCCACCGACACCGGAGAGCTATCGAGCCAAGCCATGAACACCCTCGAAGATTGTCGAGTCCTCGCACTCGAAAGCAACCACGATGTGACCATGCTGCGCGAGGGAGAATATCCCCGCTTTCTTCAGGAGCGCATCCTGTCTGCAAGGGGACACCTCTCCAATGGCCAAGCCGCCGAAGCCGCGCGCGAACTTGTTACCGATCGCACCGAACAGCTCATTGCCATGCATATCAGCCAAGATAACAATCGTCCGAGCCTTACCGTCAAAAGCTATGCCAAAGCTCTGGCCGCAACCCTAGATGACGAGGTCGGCAGCTCCGCAACCCTTCTCCAAGGATCGCGAAAACTCTCGATACGCCCTGCGAGTCAGTATCAACCGGCAACCATTCAATAGACTGTCCTAGACAGCAAAAGGGGCCGAGAATCGCTTCCCAGCCCCTTTTGCTGTCTTTTAATAGTGCAGAACACCAACGAAGTTAGTCAATGGAGATCTTCGTAACGTTCTTCTTCTCGACGATCTTGGGAACCGTAACGGTCAGGATGCCGTCAGCGTACTTAGCCGAGAGGCCCTCGCTCGAAGCGTCCTTTAGATATACGCCACGCGTCGCACTGTACGAGCTGAACTCCTTCTGCAGGAAGTTCTTGCCCTCGTTCTCCTCGTCTTCCTCGACATTCACGCTAATGGACAGACGGCCCTCGTTAAGCTCGACATCGATATCGTCCTTGGCGACGCCGGTCAGATAAGCCTTGACCTCATAGCCGTCGCCCTTATCCTCAACGTCAACGGGGAACGCCTTGGAAGCAATCGAGTTGTTTGCAAGGTCGGTCATATCATCAAACAGATCGAACAACGAGCTAGCAGAAGGACGAACGCCAAAAACCGAACGATAAGGAACCATGCTTGCCATGTTTACCACTCCTTTTAAGGACTGCCGAGTCATCTTCTAGGTGACTGGGACTTCTTTTGACGCTCTTATATATGCCCACCCAGTACTCATATATACATCGACTATAAAGTTTTTTGAGTCCAGTACTATAAGCATATCTAAGTGCGTATGACTTAGGTTTTAGGAAGGTTAAGGTTCTTTGAACCAGAGCTTAAATACCGAGTATGTCCCCAGCTACAAATAACAAGGGGCTTACAATGAGCGCGTACACGTTGTTGGTAACGAGCTAAAGGGCATCATGGACGACCAAAACCAGAACAAAATGTTAATGCCGACGCAGGGGGAAGATACTTCCACGCAGCCGCCACGGTTCCATCGCCCCCACATCTCGCAAGAGCCCATTAATGATCATGAGCCCGAGTATGTGACGAGAAATCGATATCAAACTCTCGAGGATGCCCAAACGGGGCGTAAACATATGGGCGTCGCCTCGGGAGACCCTGTATATCTGAAAGACGCACCATTATCTAAAAACAGCGCAGCTAGTGATGAGCCGATGAAAGCATCCGCCACTCATCAACAAAGAGGTCCTCGACCAAAGCAAACCTTGACGCATTCGGCTCGCTATCTCGAAACGCCAAAACAGGGAAAATCAATCTTCGTTTCATCAAGTAAACGACGCAAGCAGCATCGACTGACAATCCTGCTTTTGATCATTGTGGCCATAGCAGTTGCCCTTGTTATTCGATTTATCTTCTTTAAATAAGGGCTCAATACCAAAAACAATAAGATCGTCTGGTGTAATTGAGTCATTACGCCCCGTAAACGCAAAAAAGGGGGAGGCCGCGAGGCCTCCCCCTTCTCAATTCAAGCGCACGGCTCGGTGCCGTCCACCGGTCAGCGGCGCCCTGGCCTCCCACGGGCTGACCCCGCAGTACTCTCGGCGCGATGGGGCTTAGCTTCCGGGTTCGGAACGGGACCGGGCGTGCCCCCC
>CABUVB010000138.1 GCA_902494815.1 uncultured Collinsella sp.
CCCAACGGCTTGCCGCTTGCGGTCGGTGTGTTTGCGGGCCTGGACATCTGGGGCCGCGCGACCATCAAGACCGATGCCGGCGAGCAGGAGTTTCCGCCCGAGGCCGTACGGATTCGCGGGCTGTAGCGCGAGGCGCCAGCGCGCAAAGACAACGATGACAACAAGACCCTCCTCGGCCTGTGCCGGGGAGGGTTTCGCCTGTCTGAGGAATAGGTTTGGCGAGCCTTTGCGGGGACTGTGGCATCGGGCGTGTTCGACTTAAGCCCCTGCTCTATCCCAGCTCCTGCATGCGGCGGTAGATTTCGCAGATGCCCTTGATGGTGAGCTGTCCATCGACCACGTCGAAGGCATCGGTCGAATCGGCGACGATGCCGGCGAGGCCGCCCGTGGCGATAACGGTGGCATCCTCGCGGCCCAGCTCGCGCTTCATGCGCGCGACCAGGCCCTCGGCCATGGCGGCGGCGCCCGTTACGGCGCCGACCTTGATGCACTCCTCGGTATCGCGGCCGATGGCGTGCTCGGGCGCCTCGAGCGGCACGCTGGCGAGCTTGGCGGCACGGGCGGCAAGCGCGTCCATGGAGATGCGAATGCCCGGCGCGATCGCTCCGCCAATGTAATAACCGTCCTCATCGATGACGTCGATATTGGTCGCGGTGCCAAAGTCCACCACGATTGCCGGCGCGCCGTAGAAAGTTTCGGCCGCAACGGCGTTAGCGACGCGATCGGCGCCTACGGCTTGGGGACGCGCCGCGCGCAGCTTGGTCACCGCGGCCGTCTGCGGCCCGATGACGATAGCGTCCGCCGCAATGCGGTCGGCCACAGCGTGCCACTCGCGCGAGAGCTGCGGCACCACACCGGCAAAGGCGATTGCGTCGACCGCGGCGAGCGAAAGGCCGTACATCTTAAAGAAACCCATCAGGCGCACATGGATCTCGTCGGCGGTATAGGAGCGGTCGGTGGGCATGCGCCACGACTGCACCAGCTCGTCTCCGTCAAACAGGCCCATGGCCGTCTGCGTGTTTCCCATATCGATAGCGAGCAGCATGTCTACTCCCAGTGTTGGCATAAAAGGACGCGCACCATTGTATACGCGCCGCCGACGGCACTCGGCTGCGATTCGTTTACGGTGATAGGGGCTGAGGGGTTTAAATATGAAGGAATTATGCTCCACGAGTTTTTCCTTGCCGTTTACCGAACTCCCGCGTAATATTCTTTCTTGCGCACATGAGGCGCCCAGACATTGCGGGGTGGAGCAGTCTGGTAGCTCGCCGGGCTCATAACCCGGAGGTCGTAGGTTCAAATCCTGCCCCCGCGACCAAGAACTTGCAGCTCGTCGGCTTAGCCGGCGAGCTTTTTTGTTATCACGGGACTGTTTTCTCAGCCCAATTCCCAACCTCTCAATCAAAGATCTCAATCTGTAACATCTAGACCCGATTTGGGCGGCTAGGTGTTACAGGTCGAGATATACCGGTGGGTTGGGTCCCGTTTGTCTAAATCTGTAACATCTGGGGCTCATTTTGCCGAGTTGTTGTTATAGATTGAGATTTTCTGGCAGGCGGGTTTGGTTTGTCTCGATCTGTAACAGGTAGGGGTCAAAAGTGGGTCTTACCGTTACAGATTGAGATTGTTGAGGTTGGGTCGAGGGGAACATCTCGATCTGTAACAGTAAGACCCAGTTTTGCCGCGTAACTGTTACAGATTGAGACAAACCGACGGGCCGTCCCGTCCCATCCACCTGCTGCCACCTGATATTCGCCGATTTCCGTTGTGCCGCTATGCCCCCATGCCATATCCTCTAGACGACTACGCGGCATCATCGCCGCCGCGCCTACAAGAGAGGAATGTTCATGACCGCACCTGCATCCAAGCTGCTCCAGCCCATTACGGTTGGCCCCCTTGAGCTCAAGAACCGCATTATGTTCCCGCCGTTGACCACCGGCTACGAGGAGCGCGACGGTTCCATTGGCGAGCGCAGCCTGGCTTTTTACGAGCGCCTGGCCCGTGGCGGCGTGAGCTACATCGTCATCGGCGACGTAGCTCCCGTCATGACCGCAAGCCCCACGCCCAAGCTGGCAACCGACGCCCAGATCCCCACGTTTAAGGCGCTGGCCGACGCCGTCCACAAGCACGGCGCCAAGGTCGCGCTGCAGCTGTTCCACCCCGAGTACGATGTGCCCGGTGTCGGCCGCATGGTCATGGGCTCCATGGCCGCTGCCAAGGCCGCGCAGGAGGCCAAGGCCGCCGGCGACGAGGAGACCTTTGCCGCCAAGATGGCCGAGTCCAACGAGATCCGCAACCAGGCCTACGCCAAGCTGCATCACGACATGCAGCACTTTGTGAACGAGGCGAGCGTAGAGCAACTCACCCAGATCAAGGAGGCCATCGCTGCCTCGGCCGCCCGTGCGCAGCAGGCCGGCATCGACGCCATCGAGGTCCACGGCGATCGTCTGGTGGGTTCGCTGTGCTCGGCTATCCTCAACCAGCGCACCGACGAGTACGGCGGCTCGTTCGAGAACCGCGTTCGCTACGCGCTCGAGGTCGTCGCCGCCATTAAGGAAGCCGCGCCGCAGCTGATGGTGGAGTACAAGCTCCCCGTGATCATGGAGAACCCCGACGGCACGCCGCGCGGCAAGGGCGGCCTGCAACCCGACGAGGCCTGCGAGTTCGCCAAGCTGCTCGAGGGCGCAGGCATCGATATGATCCAGGTCGCGCAGGCCAACCACACCGGCAACATGGGCGACACCATTCCGCCCATGGGCGCCATGCCCTACAACTGGACGTTGCCCGTGGCCGAGCGCGTCAAGGCTCTGGTCTCCGTGCCGGTGGCAACCGTCGGCCGTGTTGTCTCGGTCGAGGCCGGCGAGAAGATTCTGGAAGACGGCGCGGCCGACATCATCGCCTATGGCCGCTCGCTCATGTGCGACCCCGACATTGCGCTGAAGGCCGCCACGGGTGAGCCCATTCGCGAGTGCCTCAATTGCAACAAGGGCTGCGTCGACGCGATTCAAAACCGCAAGTACATCTCGTGCGTGCTCAATGCCGAGAACGGTGACGAGACGACCATCGCCATCAAGCCGGGCGAGGGCGACAAGAAGATCGCCGTGGTGGGCGGCGGCATCGCCGGCCTGGAGGCCGCACGCGTGGCGGCCAAGCGCGGCTACGACGTGACCATCTACGAGGCGAGCGATCACTTGGGCGGCCAGATTGTGCTGGCGGCTGCGCCTCCGCGCAAGGACGAAATCATGCGCTCGGTCGAGTACTACGAGAAGATTCTGCCTGGCCTGGGCGTGAAGGTTGAGCTCAGCCATGCCGCTACCGCTGAGGACCTCAACGCCGCCGACGCCGCGATTGTGGCCGTGGGCGCGCACGACGTGGTCATCCCCGTTCCGGGCGCCGACTCGGAGAAGGTCGTCTCGAGCTGGGACGTGCTGGCCGGCAAGGCGGAGCTCAACGGCCGCGTCGCCGTCATTGGCGGTGGCCTGGTGGGCACCGAGACTGCCGAGTATCTGCTGCAGCACGGCTGCGAGGTGGCGATTGTCGAGATGCTCGACAAGATTGCCGCGGGCGAGTCCGAGACCATTCTGCCGCTGATTATGAGCGACTTTGCAGAGCACAACGTGGAGCAGCACGTGAAGACCCGCCTGACCGCCATTACCGACGAGGGCGTGGAGGCCATTCGCACTACCGAGGACGGCGCCGAGGAGCCGGTAAAGATTGCCTGCGATTACGTGGTGATGGCCGTGGGCTCCAAGGCCAACGCGTTTGACCTGGATGGCGTGACGGTGCCCGTGACCTGCGTGGGAGACTGCTCGGGCGAGCGCACCGCCGACATCGCGAGCGCCATTCGCACGGCATATCACGCGGCCAACGAGCTGTAGTTAACTTCGCGGCCAGGCGGGGCGGTAGCACGGATCCGTCTCGCCCGGCTGTGTCACGTCGGATGTCAACCGGTGCGGGGCCTGCAAGCGCGCAGGTCCCGCCCTTTTTGTTTTGCTCCGGTGGATGGCAATGCGCGGTAATCATGAGGAGTAAGGACGTCTACTGCCTTGCCGATTACTCAAAATTATTGGGGGAGGGGTTAATAACTATATCCTCTATACCAAAGGACATAAAGAGATGCCAATTTTGTTGACAAGCGAATGACGATTAGCTGCGAGTCAGCTACCAGCGTAAATAATCGATAAAGAAATGTCGTAATTTGGTGCCAAATGCCCAGATAACGCCGCGTCTATTTTAATTAACTGCTTTGAGCAAACAGTAAAATGCTACTATCTAACTTGCACGTAAGAAAGCAGATTAACGGTTAAGGCTAAGAAGTGGCAGGTATGTCGGAAGCAACTAGGACTCGCACGCATGCGCCCGAGGTTAGGCAGCGCGCCGTCGAGATCCTCCAAGAGGGGGTCGGTCATCGCGCCCTCGCTGCGGAGCTTGGCATTCCCCAGGCCACGGCTCGTCAGTGGGCCCGCGCGTATGCCGTAGGCGGTGCCGACGCCGTTCTCAACGCCGGTTCGCATCATCACACCTATTCATACGAAGTTAAGCTCGCCGTGGTTAAGGATCGCTTGGAAAACGGCTTAACGGTTCGCGAGGCCATGATCAAGCACAAGATTCCCAGCGAGTCTTCGGTCAAGGCTTGGTGCCGTCAGTACCGCGAGAGCGGTGAGTCCGCACTGGTCGATAAGCCGCGCGGTCGCAAGCCGCGCGTTAAAAAGGCGGAATAGCAAACGGGATGGTGCGCCCACAGGGGCGCATTTTTCTTGCCGCCTCTCTGCTCCAAAGCGGACAGACTCCTTACCCCGTACGTCTAAAACTCCCCAGTTGACCGAAAACCTGCCACCGCAACCCCGTAATTGAGCTATAACGTTAAACAATTGCAGCGTTTTTGCATGGGGGAGTGATGGTATGACGCTACTGTATTTCCTTACCCTGTTTCCGCTGGTACCGGCGCTGGGCATGCTGCTCGCGCGCGG
>CABUVB010000139.1 GCA_902494815.1 uncultured Collinsella sp.
CGAGTTCCGCACGCAAAGGAAAGCACTTAATGTGCTTTCCGTCTTGCGCAGGACTGTAGAGCAGCAAACTTAACCCCCGCCCTCAGCCCCGGAGACCCTCCCGGAGGGACCCAAAAAATTTTTTCAAAAAAGTTGTTGCGCGCCGGACAGACTTCTGTGTATACTAATCCCCGCAGCGCACGCGAGCGGAAACAAACGCGAACGTCTGCCTGGGGAGTTAGCTCAGTTTGGTTAGAGCGCCGGCCTGTCACGTCGGAGGTCGCGGGTTCGAGCCCCGTACTTCCCGCCAACGCAATTAAAGCCACGTCTTCGGACGTGGTTTTTTGCGTTTGATGCACTTTGTTTCGATAGAACGATCGCCCTGGTGCATCTTCGCCCAGAATCCCCGCGCCTTCGGGAACGCAAGTAAAATCTAATAAGTATATCTGTCTGAACAACAGCTTTGTTGCGCAACACCTGTTCTACGAGACAGGGGGGTTAGGTTATACTAAATTGCACTGTGCGCCGCATTTGATGCATTTCGCTCCAAGCGCGGCACTCAGTGGATATCCGATTTACCATTTGGATGTCCTGGCGGTCATTTAGCGTCTCGACACAAGCTCGGCCCCGGAGCTCGTTCGAGCTGTTCGTATTCCTTGAAAGGGGAAAAATGGACATATCGAGGAAGACTGATTACGCCCTTCGTATGCTGGCGATGCTTGCCGAGGATCCGGAGTGCTTGCTTTCTGTTCGCACCGCTGCCGAAGAGGTCAATGTCCCGTATTCGTTTGCCCGCTCGATTCAGCACGGTTTGGTCCAGGCCGGTATTGTGGAGAGCCTGCGTGGCGTCCACGGTGGCATGCGTCTCAAGGTCAGTCCGGACGACGTCACTATCCGCCAGGTCGTCGAGGCCGTTCAGGGTCCTATGGTTATGAACGATTGCACCGCGCCCGATGGTGACTGTGCGCGCATGGGCGCGTGCTGCTATCATCCCCTGTGGGCCGGAGCCCAGGCGTTGATGCGCGACTACCTCGATTCCGTTTCGCTCGGCGACATCGTCGCTCATCGCCAGTTCCCGGCCGTCGATCCCAAGTTCGCCGACCGCGAAGCGTTTCCCGAGTACGCCACCTGCGCGTGCGCTTACCGGGAGGAATAGCGCCGCATAAGGAGCATAGCCATGATTCAGGACCCCTTTCGTTCGATGATTCGTTCGGAAGGGGTCCTGCGCTATCGCGACCTTCCGTGGCGCCGCACACGCGATCCGTACATCATTTGGCTTTCTGAGGTCATGCTGCAGCAAACGCAGGTGCCGCGTGTGGAGGCGCGCATGCCGGTGTGGCTCGATCGTTTTCCGACTGTGCAGGCGCTTGCCCAGGCCGCGCCTTCCGATGTTTTGGACGCTTGGCAGGGCATGGGCTACAACCGACGCGCTCTGGCGCTTCATGGGGCCGCTCAACGGGTCGTAGAGGATTGGGGCGGGGAGTTTCCGCGCGAGACGCACAATCTGGTCGCGCTGCCCGGTATTGGCCCGGCAACGGCGCAGGGTATCCGGTCGTTTGCGTTTGATCTTCCAGGCGTGTATCTGGAGACCAATGTGCGCACGGTCTTTCTGCATCATTTCTTTCCCGATGTGCCGGCCGTTCCCGATCGCGAGCTGGTGCCGCTGATCCAAGCCGCCTGTCCGGCGGCCCCCGGTGCGGCGGCGGATGAGATTGCGCCCTTTGCCGCGCCTCAAGACGATGCCGACACGCCGCGCGCGTGGTATTACGCGTTGCTGGATTACGGCGCGTATCTTAAAAAGACGCTGCCCAATCCGTCCAGGCGGTCGGCGGGCTATAGTCGTCAGTCCAAGTTTGAGGGCTCGCGTCGCCAAAAGCGCGCGCATATCGTGCGCATGTTGTTGGCGGCGCGCGATGGGCAGCCGGCGGGGATTACGCTTGCTGATGCCGTGGTGGGCGTTAACGAGATGGAAGCGGCAGCCGGTCGCGGGCCGGTCGAGTGCGACTTGATCGCGGGCATTCTAGCTGACCTGGAGCGCGAGGGCTTTTGCCGAGCCGAGGACGATCGTTGGTTGAGTGTGTAGCCCGCTCAAATCTGAAGAACGGGATTGTAAGGTTTAAATTCACGGCTTGAGGGCATCCTAAAGACAAGGTCGCTCAAAGCCTATGGGCGGCACGTGTTGAAGGGAAGTACACCTATGGATTTTGAGAACTCTCAGACCAAGAAGAACCTCGAGACTGCTTTTGCCGGTGAGTCCCAGGCACACACCAAGTATCGCTACTATGCATCCAAGGCCAAAAAGGACGGCTACGTTCAGATTTCGAATATCTTTGCCGAGACGGCGGGCAACGAGTCCGAGCACGCCAAGCTGTGGTTTAAGTATCTGCACGACGGCGCCGTCCCCGATACCCTGGACAATCTGCGTGATGCCGCTGCGGGCGAGAACTACGAGTGGACCACGATGTACGACGAGTTCGCCAAGACCGCCGAGGAGGAGGGCTTTGCCGAGATCGCCGCAAAGTTCCGTGGTGTCGGCGCCGTCGAGAAGGCCCACGAGGAGCGCTACAACAAACTCGTCGAGCGCATCGAGTCGGGCGAGGTGTTTGAGCGCGAGGGCGTGAAGGTGTGGAAGTGCCTGAACTGCGGGCACCTGCACGTTGGTGCCGAGGCGCCTGAGGTGTGCCCGGTGTGTAACCACCCGAAGGCGTACTTTGAAGAGCAGGTGGTGAACTACTAGCGCTTGGCGCTGGCGTGAGCTGGGCCGGGAGGGCCGGACTACCTTCCCTCCTCGCTCACGGCTTCGCAGGGTCGCGTTGAGGGAAGGTAGTCCGGCCCTCCCGGCCCGCTTTGGTTCGTTGCGTGCTCGCTGCAGAAAAGCTGATAACTAAGTTTGCGTGCCACCCCTATCGGGGCGGCACGTTTTGTGTGGGGGCTAGTTGGGGGCGCACCATCGCTTAGGGGTAAACTGGGTAGTGTTTTTGTTTATCTACTGCCTGATGTGGGGTGCTTTATGGGTAAGAAGTCTCGGGCTCGGATGGCTGCTGCTGGGACTCGTCGTGATCCTAATCGCGTGGTTGATGAGGGCGGTAAGGTTGCCCGTGCCGATAAGGAGAAAAAGGTTGGTGCGCATGCTCATCCTGAGTGGGCGCCTCACCTCAATACGGCTAGCGAGGATCTGACTGCTAAGTTGTTTACTCTGGTCGAGGTTATCTTGGGCGTGGTGCCCGTGGTGGTCATTGGTCTGTTCCTGGCCTCTAAGGATGCCACGAGTGTGGATAAGCTCACCGATGTCTTTTCTCAAGACCCCTCGATGGTGGTTGCGTTTATCTCTGCGTGCCTACAGCCGTTTGTGGCGTACATGCTGTATATGATTTATCGCAAATACTGCGAGGGCGATGCGGGTTTTGCCGCCGGCAACCTGATCGGTCTTTTGTGCTCCGAGATCCTACTGCTCAATATCCCGGGTGTCATCGGTATGGGCATCTTGCTGTGGCGTGTTTGGCGCAACGTTGCCCCGCACTTTGAGAGCTGGTTGTTTGAGCGTCGCTTTGCGGGCGCCCTGGCTGACATTGCCGGCTCGCTCGTGATTCTGGCCCTGGCGTTTATGTGCGCCACCGCCGCCCGCGGTCTCGCGGGCATGTAGTCTGTCCTCACCGACCACGGAGCGCAGGGCGGGGAAACCTTTCCCTCTCGCTCACGGCTCCGCAGGGTCGCGCGAAGCAAAGGTTTCCCCCGCCCTGCGCTCCGGCGTTGAGTCGTCGCATGCTCGTTACAGAAAAGCTGATAATAAGTTTGTGTGCCGCCCCTTTGGGGCGGCACTTTTTGTGGGGGTCCCGGTCTCCACAATTTTCGTCAAGCTTTTGGTTAGATTTTGGTCAGTTGGCGTAAGGGTGGAAGGCCAAAAGATTGCTGGCGAAAAAAGCTCAGAGAAAGTGCTGGTAGGGGAGTTGTTGAGCTTTTCGACAGCTTTTGAGCAAAAGAAACTTTGTGGCTATTGCCGGCGATTGCGTTGTCGCGGTCATGGCGGTGCGGGATGCTGGTCGTAAGCGTCGAATGCTCCGATTTTGGAGGCCAGCATGGATCTGTTTCTTGAGACTCCGCAGCAACAAGCTGAGCGCATGCTGCGTCAGCAGCAACGACTCATGGAGATGCAAATGCAAGGGGTAGCCGCCCAGCCCCCTGCGCAAAACGTTACGCCCGCGGTTTCGCCTGCGGGCGGATCGGCGCCGGAGAACTATTCCGTACAACAAGATTCATATGCGCAGGAGCTTGCGTTCGACAAACGCCGCACGCGTCACCGCCGCGTGGGCCAGCGCCTGCGCACATTGGCGATGATCGTGCTCATTCCGCTAGGACTCGCGGCGATTTTCTTGGTCTCGTATGCGCTCACCTGCATCCTCAACGGTGCTTCGCCCGGCGAAGTGCTCCAACATCTGTCGGCCCTGGGCCAGCGCCTAGGCGATGTCGTAGCAACCGTCCGTGCCGGCTGGGAGAGTTAGCGTTTGTCACATTAGGACTTCTAGGGTGTAGGGATTATCGCCACGAGTAGAATTCTTGCATCCTGTGGGTCCTGTCGTGCGACTGAATAGTATTATTGAAAATGAATAATAATAGGATTTACTATGTATAAGCAGGATTTAGAGCAGATCCCTCTTGGAGGACCTGGCGGTAATGAAACTCTATGCCTACCGTCCGAACGACATCATCGATCTTCATAGTCAGGCATTCGTCGACCGACTTGATTGGGGTCTGCTCGAACGGCTTATATTCGACGAGGGAGAAGCGCTGGCGTCGTCGCCTTCGGAGCGGAGTTATCAAGAGATGGTCTGCGCATACAGCCAATACAAAAAGGAGGTGCTCGGTTGAATCTGACCTTTGAGGGATTCTTAAAAGGCTATTGCCGAGAGCTATCCGGACAGCAGTCGCTGAGTTTTAGAAAATTGGTTGAGTGGGCGACG
>CABUVB010000140.1 GCA_902494815.1 uncultured Collinsella sp.
CAAACGCCGGACCACCTAATGGTTGTCCGGCGTTTGCCCAGATAAAACCAGCCAAAATAAACCTGTCGCTTTTTGGCGGATTACTCGGCGCTCTTGAGGGCACCGACCATGTCAATCTTGTTGAGGGTACGATTGGTAGCGAGGTTGACGATAAACGTAAAGCCAAAGGAAAGCACCACGGCGAGCACGTAGCTTAGCGGCTCGACCTCGACGTCAAAGTACAGCGACGGCATCTGCAGGATGTACGTAAAGCTCTCGGCCAACGCACCACCCAGTGGAACGCCCAGCGCAGCGCCGATCGCCGTGAGGATCAACGTCTCCTTGTTGACGTAATGGTGCACCTCACCGCGACGGAAGCCCAACACCTTAATGGTCGCCAGCTCGCGCTCGCGCTCGGAGATATTCGTGTTGGACAGCGTAAACACCACCACAAACGACAGGCACGCCGCCATAAAGGTCACGAGCACCACGACCGAATTGATAATCGTAAAGTTCGCCTCATAGTTTTCCCAATGCTCGGCCGTACTCGAAATCGTAAGCCAACCGTCACTCTTAAGATTCTTGCTAAACGCAATCTGGTCGGCCGACGAACCCTTGAGCAGTGCAAAGATGCCGTTAAGACGCGCGCTTCGGCCGAACGTGCGCTCATAGGTGCCCTGCGTCATGTAAAGCGTGTTGCCCAGATAGTTAAGCGAAATGTCGCTGACTTTGACCTTGGCAACATTGAGCGACGAATCCTGGACGTGAGCCGTATCGCCCGGCTGAATCCCCAGCACCAGCTGTGAACTTTTGCTCAGATACACGTCTCCGTCACGCAAAGGCAGCGGTTCTTTGGACTCATCCTCCAGACGCACGTAATCGTCCAAGTCACTCGTGCGGTCATCGGGCACCACGATCAGCTGCACAGTCTCGCTCTTGCCGCCAAATGTAAAGGTGACGTTGTCGGTCATAATCGGCAGCGTCGAAGTCACGGTCACGTTGGAATCATTGGACGCGCTGCGCCCATCCAATGCCGCGCACGTCTGTGAAAAATCGTCGGGATTGGCGACCGCCAGCAGGTCGTAGCGCGTGATATGCCCGTACTGCTTGGGCGAAAGCGCCACCGACGTATCGCGGATGCCCATACCGCAGATCACAAGCGCCGTACAGCCCGCGATACCGAAGATGGTCATAAAGGCGCGCTTTTTGTAGCGGAATAGGTTGCGTGCAGCGACCTTGTTTAAGAAGCCCATGCGGCGCCAGATAAAGCCGATATGCTCGAGCAGAATGCGCGAGCCGGCGCGCGGGGCCTTGGGACGCATGAGCGAGGCTGGGGTCTCGGCCATCTCGTGGCGGCAGGCGATAATCGTAGCGCCCACCACGCCCACGGCAAACAGCGCCACCGACACGAGCGAAGACACGATATCGTACGAAAGCAGCATCTGGGGCAGCGAGTACATGTCGTCGAACACCGTAAACAAGAACAGTGGCAGGCCCACAAAGCCGATGATGTTGCCGAGCACGCCGCCGATCAGACATGCCCACAGCGCATAGTCCACGTATTTGGACAGGATGCGCTCGCGTGAATAGCCAAGCGCCTTGTACAGGCCAATAAGCGTGCGCTCCTCCTCGACCATGCGCGTGGCGGTGGTGAGGCTGATGAGCACGGCGACGATAAAGAAGATAAACGGGAACACCGTGGCGATGGCCTCGATCGAAGAACTGTCGCTCTCGACGCTCGAGTAGCTTGCGATGTTACCGCGGTCCTGAATGTACCAAGTGCATTCACCCAGATTGGAAAGCTCGGCGCGGGCATCGGCGAATTGCTGATCGGCGGCGGCGCGGCGCTGGTCCAACTCGGCCTGAGCTTGGACGCGCTCCTCGCTGCCCTCGGCCATGCGGTTGATGCTATCCTGCTCAATCCCAAAGAGCATGGCGGCCTGGCGCTCAGCCGCATCCAAGCTTGCCGGCGTGTCAACCGTCAGCTCCTGGACGCGCGCCTTTTCACGCTCCTCGCGGATCTTCTCGATATTGCCCTTGACCTCATTGATCTTTGCCGTGTAGGCATCCGAGTAGGAGTTGAGGCTCTTGGCTCCCTCGACGATCACGTGGACCGCGGAGTAGGACGATGATGTCGCGGCATCCTCGCTCACATAGAACTTATAGTCCGCAGCCGAAGCGGCACGGAAGGCGTTGACTGTCGAGTCGGAGCTCACATCAGTGGGGTCGAGGACCTCGGCCGTAATGGTGTAATCGCCCGCGGCAAACTGATCCTTGGCACTTTGGTTGGACGAGCTCGCGTCATTGGCGGCAAAACTCACGGTATCGCCGAGCTTTTTGCCCGAAGCCTTCAGGAACTTCGAAGTTACCGCCACCTCATCGGCGCTCTCGGGCAAATCGCCGTTCACGAGCACTGGCTGATCGATGTTCTCCTTGGAGAGACTTTGCACGACCACGCGCTCGCGCGTTGTGCCCACGGCGGTGTAGGCGGTCTCGGTGTAGATACCCTCGGTCGTCTCGACCCCGTCGATCTCTTGGATAGCCGCGAGATCGTCGCGCGTAAGGCCACAGGTCGACTGCACGTTAATGTCATAGACATTCTGCTGGTCAAAATAGGCGTCGACCGAATCGCACAAATCCTCGCAGCCCGCCTTAAGGCCGCACATCACACTCACGCCGAGCGCGGTGATGACCACGATGGACAAGAAGCGCTTAAGACTGCCGCGGATTGTGCGGTAGATGCCACGGCGAAATACCGTCGGCACCATATCGTTTGAGCTTTGGGCGGTACGGTAGGTCGCGAACTCCCGGTCCCGACTCACGTGCTCCGTATCGTGGTTTTGGCTGTTTTGGCGGTCCTGGTCCATGGGCGCTACCACTCGATCGTCTCGATAGGCACGGGATTTTGCTGGACCGTCTCGCTCTCCACACGACCACTCTTAAAGCGGATCAGGCGATCGGCCATGGGCGCGAGCGCGGAGTTGTGCGTGATGATGATGACCGTAATGCCCTGCTTGCGGCAGGTATCCTGCAGCAGCTTCAATATCTGCTTGCCGGTTTTGTAGTCGAGCGCGCCCGTGGGCTCGTCGCACAGAAGCAGCTTGGGGTTCTTTGCCAGTGCGCGGGCGATGGACACGCGCTGCTGCTCGCCGCCCGAAAGCTGTGCCGGAAAGTTGCCCAGGCGCTCGCCCAGGCCAACCTGGCGAAGCGTCTGTTCGGCATCGAGCGAATCGGGGCAAATTTGCGCCGCGAGCTCGACGTTTTCGAGCGCCGTCAGGTTGGGGACCAGATTGTAGAACTGGAAGACAAAGCCGACATCGGCGCGGCGGTATTCCACGAGCTGTGCCTCGTTAGCAGAGCTCACGTCGCGCCCGTCCACCGTCACGGTGCCGGAGGTCGCCGTATCCATGCCACCCAGAATGTTGAGCGCCGTGGTTTTACCGGCGCCCGAAGCGCCCAGGATAATGGCAAGCTCGCCACGCTCAACGGTAAAGCTCGCGCCGTCGAGCGCGTGAATGCGGGCATCGCCCTCGCCGTATGCTTTGATGACGTCTTTAAATTCGATATAGGCCATCGATCGGTTCCCATCTGGTCGGATAACTCTTTAGTATTACCCATTTCGCACCGACCAAAAAGGGACAGGTTTATTTTGGCAGGTTTTATATGGGGAAACGGCAGCTATAGATGAGGCGCCGGGGAGGCAGAGAAATCATCGACGGGGTCAGGCCGACCGCCAAACACAACGCACGCATCTCAATCTGTCAGCCAACTCATTCGAACAGCTGTTCGTTTCTATGATATGATTCAGCTATCTAAGCAGGCCAATACGCAGAAAGGCGGCCAACATGGCGTTCGACTTTAAGAAGGAATGCAAGGAGCTCTACAGACCTGCAAGCAAGCCGAGTATCGTAACTGTCCCGCCTATGAACTACGTAGCCGTTCGCGGAAAGGGTGACCCAAATACCGAAGGTGGCGAGTATCAAAACGCCCTGCCGTTGCTTTACGGCATCGCCTATACCGTCAAGATGTCGAAGAAAGGCTCAAGGAGTATCGAGGGCTATTTCGACTTTGTGGTACCGCCGCTCGAGGGTTTCTGGTGGCAAGACTCCCCGAGCGGCGACATCGACTATGTACGCAAGGACGATTTCAACTTTACCTCGTGCATCCGCCTGCCCGATTTCGTCACCCAAGATGACTTTGACTGGGCAGTCGCGGAAGCCACGACCAAGAAGAAACTGGACTTTTCCGCCGTTGAGCTGCTTAAAGTTGACGAGGGTCTCTGCGTTCAATGCATGCACACCGGGCCCTACGACAACGAACCGGCGACTGTAAACGCTATGCATGAATACATGACCGAGCAGGGCTATGTCCCCGACTTCTCAGACTCCCGTTTACATCACGAAATCTATCTCTCCGATCCACGCAAATGTGCACCGGAGAAACTTAAGACTGTGGTTCGTCATCCTATCAAGCGCGCTGAATAGCGTGGGGCGCCGTCCCGCGCATCAGGTTTTAGGCCAGGCAATCAGCCGCTCCAAGGTCATCTGGCAGCTTCCTTGACGCAGGTCATCGTATCTTATAATTTTATGTCTCTAAAGCTGGAAAGCCTCTCAACGATGCGCAACTCCAGCTCTTTTTATATCAAGAGGCTTAAATGAAATACCAGAAGTCGTGGATATCCATCAACGAACAGATAGTACTATTGACAGCTAACAAGGGTCTTAAGTGCTCTGATCAAAGCGAACTCGAGCGAGCTTTGGTCGAAGTCGGCTACTACAGGCAAAGTGTTCAAGCGTTACTCCTCGTACGCGCCCTCAAGCCGCAGCAGCCACTCCTTGCGGTCAAGCCCGCCGGCATATCCGTTGAGCGATCCGTCGGCTGCCACCACGCGATGGCACGGCACGATAATCGAAATGGGATTACGCGCGACCGCAGCCCCCA
>CABUVB010000141.1 GCA_902494815.1 uncultured Collinsella sp.
AGGAGGTCGCGTATGTCTACTGCAACGGTTAAGCCTACGACGGTTCGCATCGAAGAGGGGCTCAAGGAACAGGCGACTGAGTTCTTGGATACGGTTGGTCTGAGTCTCAATTCGTATCTGAACCTTGCTGTCCGGCAGCTGGTAAATCAGCAGAAGATTCCGTTTGAGATTGTGGGTCGGCCTGAAGTTCCCAACGAGGCGACGAGGCGCGCCATGGTGATTGCCGAGGCTCATGAGTTGGGGATTCTGCCAGACGACAGCCCGTCATTCAATAACGCTGATGAGCTTATGTCGTTCCTCGATGAGGGCTAGCGATGTTTGAGATTAAAGTCGAGGCTCAGTTTAAGGCGGATTACAAACGGACGATGCGCATCCATCCGCAGCTAAAAACCGAGTTTAAGGCGGCAGTTGCAGAGCTTGCGGCTCACGGCTCGCTTCCCGCGGAATATGGTGCCCACGAGCTTTCAAACCCGGGCGGCAATTACAACGGCCACATCGATTTCCATCTATCCGATGGCTTGGTCGATGTGGTCGTTCTGTACTTGCCGCATAAGACTAATCCTGTGATCCGACTGGTCAGAATGGGCTCGCATGAGGAACTGTTCCAGGGCCCGCAGGGCTGATTGCCCGCTCATAATTTGCGGTGGAATAGGGATTGATTTGCGGCTGATAAGCAAAAAACAGTCCCTATTTCACCGCAAGTGGTATGGGTGGCCCTAATTGGTAGGTTGGTAGCGGGGGCAGTAGCCGATGGCGATGGCGTCGACGCCTACGTGGGTGGCGATGGTGCAGCCGATGGGGCCGGTGCCGGCGTCTACGTAGTCTTGGCCCGCGAGCGCTTGGTTGACGAGCTCCTGCTCCTCGGCGGCGCCGGTCGTGAGCACGCGCACGCTGGAGCCCGGGTGCTCGGCCAAAAATGCGAGGCAATCGGCCATGGTGTTGGCAACGATGCGCTTGGCTCCGCGGCCCTTCTTGATGGCCTTGATCTCGCCCGATTTCCACTCCGGCGAAACGGCCAGGCGAATGTTGAGCATTTGGGTGAGATGGCCAGCGAGTTTAGGTGCGCGGCCGTTCTTAACGAGGTTCTCGAGCGTGCGGGGAATCAGCAGCAGGTGTGCGTCGGGCAGCGTCGCGCGGATCTGCACCTCGGTCTCGTCCAAGCTGCGACCGTCCTCGCGCATGGCGGCCGCGTACTCCACCAGCAAGCCCTCGGCGCCCGAGCCGGTGCGCGAATCGATGCAGCGCACGTCGAGCTCGTGGGTCGCGGCCGTCAAGCATGCGTTGGAATAGCAGGCAGACCACTCGCTGCATAGCGAGATAAAGATCGCGCTATCGTGGCCGTCGGCGAGCACGCGGTCAAAGAGCGCCTTGAACTCGCCGGCGCTCGGCTGCGAGGTGTGCGGCAACTGCTCGGAGCCAGCCATGCGGGCGACGTACTCCTGGGCGGTAATCTGCACCTGGTCGAGCAGGTCCTCGCCCTCGATAATCACATGCAGCGGAATCACGTAAATGCCGAGCTCTTGAGCACGGGCGGGGGAGATGTCCGACGTGGAGTCGGTTATGATGGCAAAAGACATAATTGCACCTTTCGTTGGGGCGCTTGCGCGCCGCCTTCTGAGAGCAAAGTGCGACAAGTATAGTGGAGTTGCTCTACATTGCTAGGTTCAATTGTTGAATAGTCAACAGTTTGAAGTGTCGGTGTGGAAATCATCAACTGGGGAAGAGGAGTGCCGATGGCAGCGCTGGAGATATGCAAGCGGCCGGTTGTGCTGTTTGATTTTGACGGCACGGTGGCAGATACGGGTCGGGCGGTGATGACCTCGACGCGCAAGACGCTTGCCGCGCGCGGGTTTTCGGAGGCGCAGATGGGTGACCTGCGTCGCATGATCGGGCCTCCGCTGTGGAAGAGCTTCCATGACTTTTATGGCTTTTCCCGCGAGGAGTCGCTCGTGGTGGCCGACGAGTACCGTGCCTTTTTTGATGAGCTGGGACCGGAAGAGTATCCCGTGTTCGATGGAATGCCCGAGCTGCTCGATGGCCTTGTCGCGCAGGGGCATCGCTTGGCCGTGGCGACGTCACGCATGGAGGCAAAGTGCATTGACATGGTGGGCGAGCTGGGGCTTTCGCAGTTTGAGGCGGTGGTTGGCATGAATCCACCGCAGGGGCGCGAGACCAAGGCCGATTCGGTTCGCGACGCGTTGGCGGCCTTGGGTGCGGCCGCGGACGATGCCGTGATGATCGGCGATCGCTTTAACGATGTGGAGGGCGCGCACGCAATGGGCGTACCGTGCATTGGTATCTATTCGGGCGCGGCGGCGCCGGGCGAGCACGAGGCGGCGGGTGCCGATGCAGTGGTGCACTCGGTGGCCGAGCTTGCTAAACTTTTCGCTATCTAATAGACGTAATGTGAGGGGCGGGCGTACCCGTCGCTCATTGGTAAGGAGGTCGTCCATGAATCAGGTGGAGCAGAGCGTTACCGAGTATGTCGACGAGGTCTGGGAGGACGTCGTCGCCGATATCGAGCAGTTGGTGAGCTATCCGTCCGTAGCCGTTGCTGCCGATGCGGAGCCTAGCGCGCCGTTTGGCCGCCCGGTTCGTGATGCGCTCGATTGCGCGCTCGGCATTGCGCAAAAGCTCGGCTACCAGACGAGCGACGACGAGGGCTATGTGGGCATTGCCGATATCCCGGGTCGCGGCGACAAGCAGCTCGCGACCATCTGCCACGTGGACGTGGTGCCCGCCGGCCCCGGCTGGAACACCGACCCGTTTGCGATGGAGCGTCGCGAGGGCTGGCTGCTCGGCCGTGGCGTGATTGATGACAAGGGTCCGGCGGTGTTGTCGCTCTACGCCGGTGCCTACCTGCTCAAGCACGGCATTGTGCCGCGCTATACCTTTCGCGCGCTGCTGGGCTGCGATGAGGAAGTGGGCATGTCCGACGTTCACCATTATCTGGAGAACCACGCAGACCCCGACTTTTTGTTTACGCCCGATGCCGAGTTCCCGGTCTGCAATGCCGAGAAGGGCCAGTTTGGGGCGACGTTTGTGAGCCCCAAGATCGACGGCGGGCGCATTGTGTCCTGGAGCGGTGCCGAGGCGAGCAACGCCATTCCGTCGCAGTCCATCTGCGAGCTCGCGATTGCCGCCGATGAGCTGCCGGCGCCCGTTGAGAACGCCGACCGCCTGGAGATCACGGCGCTTGATAACGGGCATGCGCAGATTTTCGCCCACGGTATTGGCGGCCACGCTTCGATGCCTGAGGGCACCATCAACGCCGTCGGCCTGATCGTGGCGTATCTGCGCGAGGCCGAGGACGCGTTTGGTGCACGCGACGAGCGTCTGCTGACGCCTGCCGAGCACGAGTTCGTCAAGTTCCTGGCCTTTGTGCATGCGGATGCCTATGGCCGCGGCCTAGGTATCGATGCGACGAGTCCGGCGTTTGGCCCGCTTACCTGCAACGCTGGCGTCATCCGCGTGGCGGATGGCCATATTGAGCAGGTCATCGACGTGCGCTTCCCCGACAGCACGAGTGCCGATACCATCCGCGAGCAGCTCGACCCGCTCGTGGGCCGTTTTGGCGTGACGTGCCAGCTGGGTCGCGCTAAGGTGCCGTTCTCAGTCTCTGCCGATGATCCGGCCGTGAAGGCGCTTATCGATACCTATAACGAGTTCACCGGCAAGCATGCTGGGCCCTTTGCCATGGGCGGCGGCACGTACGCGCGCAACTTTGCCCGCGCCGTCTCGTTTGGCCCCGAAGAGACCGGCCTGGAGCTGCCCGCGTGGGGCGGCCAGATGCACGGCCCCAACGAGTGTGCCAGCGAAGAACAGCTTAAACAAGCGCTCAAGATTTACATCGTGGCGATCCTTCGTCTCAACGAACTGGAACTGTAGGGCTTCCCCAGGCACCCGACCTTGCCCCTCAAACCGTCGCTTGCGTACCAAAGTACGCGGCGCTCCTCTTTCGGGGCAATCTCGGGCACCTGGGAAACCCCTATATCCTGCTTGGATACAAACTTGCATTACGAGCCCGGTGCTTCGGCCCGGGCTTTTTCTGTTGCGGTGGGGTAGTCATTGGGGACGTTCCTTTGGTGTAAAAGGTGCGCCATGTTCGGCGCTGGATTGTTATCCGTTTGTAAAGGCTGGACAGAGCTTGCGGTAAGGGTCTATCAGATGCCCGTAAAAAACCGCAGTTGGCGCGGGCGCTGCCCGGTCGGGGTCGTATCTTTCCAAACAGCAAAGCGGGCAGGGTGCCCGCGAGTCGCATGTACGAAAGGAAGATCATGCTCGATCAGGCTTATTCTCGTCGTCAGTTCCTCGGCCTCGCTGGTGGTTTTGCCAGCATCGTCGGTCTCGGTCTCGTTGGTTGCGGCGGCTCCGGCGCATCCGACGCCGCCGACAAGGGTAGCGCCGCTGCTACTGCCGAGTCCGTCTCCGGCGAGGTGACCTACGACGGTGCCTCCTCGTTCCAGGCTCTCGTCGAGGCTGCTGCCGAGAAGTTCATGGATGCCAACCCGGACGTCTCCGTTTCCGGCTCGGGCAACGGTTCGGGCAAGGGTCTGACCGCTGTCGCCGCAGGCACCGTCACCATCGGTAACTCCGACGTCTTCGCCGAGACCAAGCTCGAGGCCGACCAGGTCAAGAACCTCGTCGACCACGAGGTTGCCGTCGTGGGCATGGGTCCCGTCGTCTCCAAGAACGTGACGGTCGACGACCTGTCCCTCGAGCAGCTCAAGGGCATCTTCTCTGGCCAGATCACCAACTGGAAGGAGGTCGGCGGCGACGACGCCACCATCGTCGTCCTCAACCGCAAGGCCGGCTCCGGCACCCGCGCCACCTTCGAGGCCGCCGTCTTTGGCGACGAGGCCGTCGACTTTAAGGGCGACGCCGAGCTCGACAAGTCCGGCGACGTCCAGACTCA
>CABUVB010000142.1 GCA_902494815.1 uncultured Collinsella sp.
CCCGAGGTTGACGAGAACGCCCCGCTGGCCATGCAGTGCGTGACCATCGACCACTCCAACTTCGTTGGCCGTATCGGCATCGGTCGCGTGTACTCCGGCACCATCCACCAGGGCGACCAGATCCTGGTTGTCAAGAACGACGGCTCCAGTGCCACCTCTACCGTCAAGCAGCTCTTTACCTTCGACTACCTGGGCCGCACCGAGTGCCAGGAAGTCGGCGCCGGCGATATCGCTGCCGTCGTGGGCATCGACCGCACCGATATCGGCGATGTCTACACCGATCCCGAGAACCCCGTCGAGCTCGAGCCCATCGAGATCGACCCGCCGACCCTGTCCATCGTCTTTGAGGCTTCGACCTCCCCGCTCGTCGGCCGCGACGGCGACATCGTGGGCGCCCGTCAGCTCAAGGAGCGCCTGTTCAACGAGGCCGAGAACAACGTGACCATGAAGATCGAGGAGCTCGAGGACAAGAGCGGCGTCGAGGTCTCGGGCCGCGGCATTCTGCACCTATCCGTTCTGATGGAGTCCATGCGCCGCGAGGGCTTTGAGTTCCAGGTCGGCCGTCCCCGCGTTCTGTTTAAGAAGGACGAGAACGGCAACAAGATGGAGCCTGTCGAGCAGGCCGTCGTCGAGTGCCCGGACGAGTACTCGGGCAAGGTCGTTGAGGTCTTCGGTACCTCCGGCGGCATCATGACGAGCATGGATACCTCGGGCATCGTGACGCACCTCGAGTTTAAGATCCCGACCCGCGGCATTATGGGTCTTAAGAACCGCATCATGAACGTTACCCACGGCGAGGGCGTGTTCTACCACACCTTCCTGGAGTATGGTCCTTACGCCGGCGAGATCGGCAACCGCCAGAACGGCGCCATGATTTCCATGACCACCGAGAAGGCCGTTGCCTATGCTCTGGGTACGCTGCAGGAGCGCGGCCAGCTGTTTGTTGAGCCGGGCACCGAGTGCTATGAGGGCATGATCGTGGGCGAGCGCAGCAAGGCCGGCGACATGGTCGTCAACATCGCGCGTACCAAGAACCTGGGCAACCAGCGTTCCTCGACCTCCGATATTTCCGTCCAGCTGGTGCCGCCCCGCACCTTCTCGCTGGAGGAAGCGCTGGAGTACATCGCCGACGACGAGCTGGTCGAGATTACTCCCAAGAACATCCGCCTGCGCAAGCGTCTGCTCAACGCCACCGACCGCAAGAAGGCTGCCGTTCGCGCCGGCCAGGTCAACAAATAAGCGCTGGGCTTTATAGCGTCTAACAAGAAAGGGCGTCGACCGTAATGGTCGGCGCCCTTTTTGTGCACAGGGACTGAGCTGGTCTGCACCACCACAAAGGTGCCTGGCCCCTTTATGGTGGTTGGCGGCTAAGCGGTGGGGAGTCCTGGCCTGTTAGCCGGCTGCTGCGGTTTGAGGTGGGCGTTGCGCCAGATGATTTGGATGATGTAACCGAGCATAAAGACAAAGGCCACGCCGCTGATGAAGTCACCTACGAGGGGAAGCCCCGTGAGGGCGCCTGCGATTACGCCGCCCACGGCTGCCATGGCGTAGCGGTTTTGGTTGTGTCCAACCATGCGGGCGATCGCGCACCCCGCAAAGGCACTCGACATCAACGCGATGCCGATAACGCCGCACAAGAGGGTTCCGGCAAGCGACAGACCAGCGATAGAGATAATCAGCAGTAGGACGGCGGGGACGATAGCAATCGTGCCCAGAAGACCGCTCACCCACAGGGGCATGGAGCGCTGGTGGAGCATGCCGGCGGCGCTGGCGGTCGCGCGCGGAAAGATGAGCTCGAGCAGCAGAGCGACAAAGCAGGTCGAGAGTGCCGCGGCGACGATACCGCCGATGACATCGTTAACGGTGGAAGTATCCTCGTTCTCGGTGCGGTCGATCTTGAGCGCACCGACCTCGGCTCCCGCGGCGCGCTCGGGGTCCTCGGAGACGTGCGCGTTCACGGTGCCGGTGATGTGGGCGTTCTTGCCCAGGATGAGCTTGTCGGCCCAAACCTCGACATCGCCCTTGACGGTGCCATCGATGGTCACCGTGTCGCCCGCAAGCGCTGCCGACTTGGTAGAGCCGCGCAGGGCAACCGTCTCGCCTATCGCATAGAAACAGTTGGCGGTGCTGTCGGAATTGAGCACGACATGCTGACCGACGACCGTGACGCTGCCATCAACCGTGGTCTTGGCAACATCGATGGTGCGCGCCGCAAGACGAATGGCGCCGCCCACTGTGCAGTCGCGAATCGAGAGGGTATCGCCCGCGGCGATGATATCGCGGTCGATGGACGTATAGTCCAAGTTGAGGGCCTGACCGGCCCAGTACAGGTCGCCTTCGACGCCGGACGGATTGGCGTCATTGTCGGTCGCAAGTACGTTTCCAGCGGTGTCCGTGCCGGCGAACGACGCCGTGGGAAGTGCGGTGAGCGCGAGCGCGATGAGCGCGAATGCCATAAGCAGGCAGCGACGCATCTTGTGTGACGGCGCCGTCACGGTTTGATTGAAAGCCATGGTTGATCCTTTTGTTAGGTGTTCGGCATATACCTAACAGGGTACCCAACGCGTGGGCGCTCTAAAAGAGCCTCTCGGTTGCATTTCGAAGGGTCGTGCCATGCTGTCTACTTTTTACGGTGCAAGAAGCGCGCGATATCTTCTTCGGTGGGGCTTTTGATATCAAAGCGCAGCGAGAGCCAGCGCAGACCCATGGTCACGACAACGCATACGACCAGCGCGGCGACATTGCTCATGATGCCGCTCATAACGAGGCACACATAGCTTGTCGATCCGGCGATGGCGGCGATGGCATAAAAGTTAGTACGTTGGAAAATGCCCGGAACCACGCCCATAAAGCCGTCGCGCAACATGCCGCCGCCCACCGCGGTGAAAAAGCCCATCATGATGCACACCGCCGGCGCAAAGCCGTAGACCAGCGCCTTGTCTGCTCCAGTGGCGGCGTAGATGCCGACCGAGATGATGTCGAGCAGGGGAATGAGTTTTTCGGGTTTGTCGACGATTGCCGGGAAAATATAGATGATGGCTGCCGTGGCAATGGAAAGCGGGAGTGCCATCGGCTGGTTGAGGATGTAGACGTTGCCTACCTGCAGCGTCATATCGCGCAAAAGACCGCCGCCCAGACCGCAGACCACCGCGAGCGCAACTGCACCCACCAGGTCGAGTTTGTGCTCGCGCGCAACCAGCACACCCGAGATCGATGCAGCGACAACGGCGAACATCTCGAGCCAAAAGGGGATAGCGACCATGGCATCAGAGGCATGTGGGGTAACGGTCATAGCGGCGACGACGGGCAAGATGGGGTCCTTTGGGTTGCGGGTTTAGACAATGCCCGTACATAGTACATGTTCGGCGCCGATTGCGATCCTATTGCTCGGCAAACGGTCGGGACTGGATGCGGGCGTAGGCACCAAACGTGTACATCAGCCTCCAAAGATGTCAAAAAATGTCGGTTTTGGAGGGTGATGTACATGTTTTGGTTGGGGTGTGCTGGGATGACGCTACTCGGAAGGCGTGTCTTCGCCCTGCGCGCTCTTCCAGTTGCGGATAAGTGCCTTGCGCAGTTCGTTTTGCTTTCGCTGGTACTCGGCGTCCGTGCAGCGGGGCATACCGAGTGCTTCGCGAATGCTGTTCATGGCGCGATGAAAGGCAAGTTGACTTGCGAACTGTGCCGAGGTGAGCGTAACGATTCGATATCCCATTTGGGCGAGTACGGCCTCTCGTTCCGCATCTGCGCCCTTGCGCTCGGTCTCGTCGTGAAAACCGCCCTTATATTCGATGCCGAGTTCTCTGCGCTGATAAGTAACAAGAGCGTCGATTTTGAGCGATCGGGCTTTTGTGCAATGCCAGAGACGTTGAGGGATTTCGAGCGGTTTGTTGAGTTCGATACCTCGGATGCCAACGCCGCCTTCGCTTGTTGGGAGCGAGAGGGCGATGGACGATGCGGTCTCCATGGGCGAGGCTGAGTGGTCGTAGATGTGTCTGAGCGCGAGTCTGGCGCGTGTGGCGCCGGGTTTGCCGGGGTGCCGATCGAGCAGCTCGACAATTTCGTCCTTGGAGGTGGTGGCTGGTTGCTCGGTGTAAGGGTCGGAGGAATTGAGCCCCATGCGATAGTCGCCGCAAACTTCGTAACCATACTCGAGGTATTCGATCCTATCCATCCACTCGGCAGCGAGCACGAAGGTGAAGGCTTCGTCGGTGATAAAGATGCCGGGCGTAAGCTCGCCAATATGGTCGTAGGGTAGGTTTTGGCCGAGAACGTGGCAAGTGACACCGTTGGCGCGAATTCGCTCGAAAGCAAATACTACGGAGATGTCGATAGTCTTGAGCATGGTGGACGGAATACCGCAGTCGGTAAGTGCCTGGCGAATGCGCGCGATGCGTTGCTGGGTAGAGAGGCCCCGCACACCTATCTGGTAGTCGCGTTGTGCGACGGCTTGAACCAGGTTCCGCGGCGCATGATGGATGAGCCACGCCGTTTTATGCGAAATGAGAACAGGAGTATCCATTGGGGACCTCTCGCTTCGAGCTGACACCAAAATCTTATGTCCGTTGAGGTGGGGAAATATACCGGATGCGAGCAAATCGACTCATGCTCGGTGCGCGTCATACGCAAACATGTACATCACACTCCAAAAAAGACATTTTTTGACATCTTTGGAGGGTGGTGTACATGTTTGGTCGGGACGTGCGGTCAAGGGGGATCCGATAACAAAAAAAGCCCCATTGCTGGGGCTTATACCATCTAATGGCGGAGGAGGAGGGATTCGAACCCTCGTGACCTTATACAGGCCAAACGGTTTTCGAGACCGCCGCATTCAACCACTCTGCCACCCCTCCGCGTGGGGTAAAAACAAAGCAGGCTC
>CABUVB010000143.1 GCA_902494815.1 uncultured Collinsella sp.
ACGGTGAGCATGGAATCCATGGGAACCTCGGTCTTTAACGAGATGATTGACGACCAGAGCCTGCTCGACAGCCAGTACGATGTCGTCGCCGGTCATTGGCCCACGTCTGCCAACGAAGCCGTAATGGTGCTTTCGAGCCGCGGCACGGTGGGCGATTACACGCTCTACAGCATCGGTGCGCTGGATATCAATGAGCTTAACAATCTGGTTAACAGCGCTATGACGGCTGACGGTGGGGTTGAAGCGCCCGAGACCGGTACCGACTTTACCTACGACGATGCGCTGTCCACGACGTTTAAGGTGTTGTCGCCGGCCGATGCGTATCGCAAAAACGAAGAGACCGGCATATGGACCGACATGTCTGGCGACGCCGACTTTATGGCTGCCAAGGTTGCCGACGGTATCGACGTGCACATTGTGGGCGTGGTGCGACCTAACGAGACGGCCAATGCGAGCGCGTTGTCTCCGGGCATTGCCTATACGCATGCGCTGACTCGCCGGCTTATGGAGCGCGCCGCCGATTCGCAGATTGTGCAAGAGCAGCTTGCGCATCCCGAGACGGATGTCTTTACGGGCAAGTCTTTCGATGAACTGCAGGGCGAGGCCAAGCAAGGCGTGGATCTGGGCAGCATGTTTAGTGTGGACGAGGCGGCGCTCAAGAGCGCGTTCTCGTTCGATGCGTCTGCGCTCTCGGGTGCAGCCGGCGGTATGGACCTTTCTGGTATCGATTTGTCCGGGCTGGATATTGATCTTTCGGGCGTTGGCAAGGACATCGACTTCAGCGACATCATGGCCAAAGCGCCGGCCCCAGATTTCTCGGGTATCTTTGACGGTCTGGAACTCACGCCCGAGCAAATGCAGCAGGTGGGAACGCTAGCCAACCAGCTGTTTGAGGGCTTTTTGCAGTCTGATCAGTTTAAGGCGCTGTCGCCCGAAGATCTTAAGGACGCGTCAAAGCTCACCGCCGCATTCTCGACGTATCTTGAGAATGATGACACAGCCCAGCAAATCCTGGCCCAGCTCAAAGCGCTCGGCGGCGATGCCCTGGCCGAGCGCCTGCAGCAGGCGATGACCGACTATGTGCAAAAGCAGCTGGCTCCGTATCTGCAGCAGGCTATGGATCAGGTGATGAAGGCAATCAGCGAGCAGGTAGCGTCGACGGTATCGTCCCAGCTCAAGGCGGGCGCAGCGGGGCTTATGGACCAGATGGCGACGCAGATGTCTTCGAGTTTTGCTAACCTGGCGAGCGCCATGCGCGTGGATGCGAGTGCCTTTGCTCATGCCATCCATTTCAACATGGACGCCGAGGACCTGAGTTCGCTCATGATGAGCTATGCCAAGGCGTCGAAGCTCACCTACGACAACAATCTGACCACGTTGGGCTATGCGGACGAGGCAGACCCCATCTCGGTCAAGATTTTCCCGCGCGACTTTGAGGCCAAGGAGCGCGTGCTCGATCACATCGACGCGTACAACAAGCAGGTCAAAGCCTCTGGCCACGATGAACAGGCAATCTCATACACCGACTACATGGGCATCATCATGGGCTCGGTGACCGACATCGTGAACACCATCAGCTTGGTGCTCATCGCATTCGTGAGTATCAGCCTGGTGGTGAGCTCCATCATGATCGGCATCATCACCTACATCAGCGTACTGGAGCGCAAGAAGGAGATCGGCATCCTGCGCGCGATCGGCGCGTCGAAGCGCAACGTGGCCAACGTATTCAATGCCGAGACCTTTATCGAAGGCCTCATCGCCGGCGTCTTTGCCATTGTCGTCGTGGTGGCCGTGAGCTTCCCGGTCAATGCTTGGGCGCTTGCGGCCAAACAGGTACCCAATCTGATGAGCCTGCCCGTGCGGGATGCGCTAGTGCTCATCGCGATTTCGGTGCTGTTGACGGTCGTTGCCGGCCTGCTGCCTGCCCGCAGCGCATCCAAGAAGGACCCCGTCGAAGCCCTGCGCTCCGAATAATGCGACAAAGGGGCAGTCCCTTTGTCACATTGAGACCCTTGCGAAAACGGGGTCTAATTACCGTTCGGCAGGTTAAGAACTCCCTCTCCCCGCTTAATGCTTGACGAAGAGTCCTCTGGTTTATATACCTATCGGTAGGCATATAGGATGTATTGCCGATAGAAATGGAGCAACCATGACTCTCACCACACCAGCCAAAAAAGATTGTCTCCGTGAAAGCGGCGCATTTGCTTGGGTCGTCGTTATTGCGCTCGGCTTAATGTCCGCCGGAACAACTGGCACATATAGCATTATTGCCGGCTCATTCGTTGCTCCAGTATGTGAAGATCTGGGCTTTGACTACACTTCTTTTTCTTTCTATTTCACCGCGATTCTTCTTGGCCTTGCGCTTGGGCTTCCGCTTTTGAGTCGCTTCATTCCAAAAGTAATCGGCAAACCATGGCATATTTGCATTGAACTCGTCCTTATTGCCGCCGGCGCCGCAATGGCGTTCTACACCGAGGTCTGGATGTTCACCGTCTCCGCCGCAGTGATCGGCATCTGCTTTTCGTTTACAACGGGCGTCTGCATGTCCGATGTCATTGACCAATGGTTCAGCAAATCGTCCGGTCTCGCCATCGGCCTCGCTTGGGGCGTTAATTCTCTCTGCACGCTGTTATTGAGTCCTGTCATTACACTGGTCATCGAGCAGCAAGGCTGGCGTACGGGATACATCGTGCTTGCGGCCGTTTCTGCAGCTATGATTTTGCCTGCAAGCGCATTTATCATTCGCCTTAACCCCTCTGATCGCAATATGCTTCCGTACGGAGAGACCGCCTCCGAAACCCATGAGAGCTGCAGCGCCGATGAGCAGGAAGATGTCCTTTCGGGCATGGCACTCCGCGATGCCGCGAAAACGCCGTCTTTTATTCTCTGTGTCCTCTTGCTTTGCGTGGCGCAGCTCACCTGCTGCATGAACCAGCTGTTTCCAACCTATGCAAGCGAGGTCGGTTTCAATCCTATCGTAGGAAGCTTAATGGTCTCGGCAGCTTCACTCTCCGATATCTTCCTAAATCCCTTCGTGGGCAAAACATGCGACAAGCTTGGCGCTATTAAAGCAACGGTCGCATGGACAGGTGTCAGCATTCTTTCATTCCTGCTTCTTATCATTGGCGGAAGCAATGAGACCGTTTCCATCATTGCAGCTGGTGTAAACGATGTCATGTTCGCCATCGTTGGAACCGCAATGCCGATGCTTCTCCTCTCGCTCTTTGGATCACGCGATTTTGGAAGGATCTATTCGATCGTTTGCTCAGCGGGCTATGTCGTCGGTGCTTTTGGAATGCCGGTCATGATGAAGGTTTACGGCATGGCAGGGTCATTCCAGGGAGTATTTATCTTCTGCATTGCCTGCAACCTTATGATTGCTGCGTTTGCTATCGTTTCCGGCTTTCTCAATAAGGCTGCTGAAAAGTAATAAGCGCCGATTTGCATCGGCATAGATTGCCATGCAACAGGGGTCGACTCCAAGCCAGACTGGAGTCGACCCCTGTTTTCGTTTTAAAGGTTGCCCGCAGGCACCATGGGTGCCAACATGCGCTTCAGCTTGGCTGGTTTATTTGAACATAAGCTCGACTATTCCCGCCCAAACCGCTTTCTCATCAATATCCTCACCTTGAGCGACCGTATTGCTTGCTCCCTCCAGAACGGTATAAAGAATTTGTACGTAGAGCATTACGTCGGCGCTATCGGAAAACGCGCCAATCTCTACACCATGAAGAAGGATGTCTTTAAGCGCATCCATGGTTCGTTTGGTCGCCGTCGCTTGACGTTCCTGAACTGCAGGAATTCGATTTGCTTGAACGCTAACCTCGGCCAGCACGCGCCGGCGCTTTTCATCGCTTCGATAGCCACCTATAACTGAATTGCCGAGCTCGATAAGCGCGGCCTTGAACCCGTCCCTATCGACTATTAGCGAGTAGTCGCGCTGATAGTCAATGGTCGGAAACATGCTGTCCAAGAGCGTAGTGAAAATCTCCTCTTTTGAGGGAAAGTAGTAGTACACCGACGGCTTGGATATACCGACAAAGTCGCAAATCTTTCCGATAGACGCTTTGTCATAACCGACTTCTGCCACAAGATCGTACATTGCGTCCAATATTTTTTTTCTTGTGCTCACGCTGCATTTCTCCATTGCAAATCACTTCCGCACTACCAACATTATTAAGGATGGCAACGGAACATCAATTCGTGTCCAAACATGACCACTATATACGGTGAACGGTACGTATCAGTAGGCGAGCGGCAATTATTCAAAACTACCTACCGAACGGTAGGTATAGTAGTACTATAGCAGGTGAAACCCCGCTATTGTCGCGGCCGGACAGCATCGCGGGAAACCCGACGGAAGGACCAACCATGTACGAGAACTATCGTATGCCGGGCGAGTTCGAGAAGCGCTCCAACGTCTATGTGACATGGCTTCCCGATTACATCCGTGCAGAGGGCTACGATAACCGCCAGCCCTGCGTTGACGTGATCAAGGCTCTGCTCGAGTATGGCGACGTTACGGTCAACCTCAATTGCGGCACCCCCGGCTCCTATGAGGAGGCTTGCTCGCGCCTGAAGGAGGAGGGGGTTGATCTCGATCGCATCGAGATCACGCAGTTCGAAGACTCCAACTTCTATGTCCGTGACAACGGTCCCAGCATCATGGTCGACGACAAGGGCCATTCTTATATGGTCAACCCCGCTTGGACCTATTACGGCGTGTGGGACAAGAACTCCCCGGAGTGCCAGTCCGCACGTAAGGCAGCCGTTCACATGGCGGTTGCGCTCGGTTGCTTCGATATCGTCAATTCCGAAATGGTTTCGGAGGGCGGCGA
>CABUVB010000144.1 GCA_902494815.1 uncultured Collinsella sp.
GCGCGCACCGCCTTCGCCAGCCTTTGCTCGACATAAAAAAGGCGCTGAGCCGTATGGCCCAGCGCCCAATGGTGCTCAACCGCGCCCGGCTGGAGCAAGGCGAATCCGAGTCTTCCCCGCCCCCGCGACCTCCGCGTGCCTAGCGAATGTTGTAGAACGCGGCCTTGCCGGCGTAGCGCGCGCTGCCCTCAAGCTCGTCCTCGATACGGATGAGCTGGTTGTACTTGGCGATACGGTCGCTGCGGCACGGGGCGCCCGACTTGATCTGGCCGGCGTTGACGCCCACGACCAGGTCGGCAATCGTGGAGTCCTCAGTCTCGCCGGAGCGGTGGCTCACGATGCAAGCATAGCCGGCCTCCTTGGCGGTCTCGATGGCCTCGAGCGACTCGGTGAGCGTGCCGATCTGGTTGACCTTGACCAGGATCGCGTTGGCGGCGCCCAGCTCAATGCCCTTCTTGAGGCGCTCGGTGTTGGTGACGAACAGGTCGTCGCCCACCAGCTGCACCTTGTTGCCAATGCGGCGGGTAAGCTCGACCCAGCCGTCCCAGTCCTCCTCGGCCATGCCGTCCTCGATGGAGATGATGGGATAGGTGTCGACGAGCTTCTCCCAGTAATCAACCATCTGGGCGCTCGTGTACTCCACGCCCTCGCCCTTAAGCTCGTACATGCCGGTCTCGGCGTTGTAGAACTCGGTGGACGCCGGGTCCATGGCGTACATGAAGTCGACGCCGGGCTTAAAGCCAGCCTTCTCGACGGCCTTGGTAATGTACTCGAACGGCTCGGCATTGGTCTTGAGGTTGGGCGCGAAGCCGCCCTCGTCGCCCACGCCGCCGCCCAGGCCGGCCTCGTGCAACACGCCCTTGAGAGTGTGATAGACCTCGGCGCACCAGCGCAGGCCCTCGGCAAAGCTCGGGGCGCCCACGGGCATAATCATGAACTCCTGGAAGTCAACGTTGTTGTCGGCATGTACGCCGCCGTTGAGGATGTTCATCATGGGCGTGGGCAGCAGGTGGGCGTTGACGCCGCCCAGATACTGGTACAGCGACAGGCCCGCCGACTCGGCAGCGGCGCGGGCGACGGCCAGCGACACGCCCAGAATGGCGTTGGCGCCGAGCTTGGTCTTGTTGGGCGTACCATCGGCGGCGATTAGCGCGGCATCGACGGCGCGCTGATCGAAGGCATCGAGGCCCACGACGGCGTTGGCACACTCGTTGTTGACGTGCTCGACGGCCTGCGAAACACCCTTGCCCAGGTAGCGACCCTTGTCACCGTCGCGCAGCTCGCAAGCCTCGAAAGCGCCAGTCGAAGCGCCCGAAGGCACCATCGCGCGACCGAAGCTGCCATCCTCGAGCACGACCTCGACCTCGACGGTGGGGTTGCCGCGGCTGTCGAGCACCTCGCGACCGTAGACGTCCAAAATATCGCTCATGTTGTCTCCCTCTCACTTGGAAACGGGTTGAATGCTTGGCGACCGGCCGACCGGGCACCGTCGGTGCGCCTCCGTAAGTTAGCCTTGTCGCACTTTTTGCATTATGCCCTAAGTTAGCCGAGGGATACACTTGTTTTTCGAAAAATTTAGCGGGAACGATAGGGCATGTCAGCCCGTCGTTCCCGCAGTCTTACTCCTCCGCCTTGGCGGCATCCCAGAGATCATTGAGGCCGTGGGTCGAAAGCTCAGCCAGATCCACGTGGGCGTCGGCCGCCATCTGCTCCATCGCAGCCCAACGACGGCGGAACTTTGCCGTGCTGGCGCGCAGAGCGCTCTCGGCATCGATTCCCTCCTTGCGCGCAACGTTGACCAGGGCAAAGAGCAGGTCGCCAAACTCCATCTCGCGCTCGGGCGAGCCGGGAGCCTCGGCCTCAAACTCGGCACGCTCCTCGGCAACCTCGTCCCACACGTCCTGGACCGTCTCCCACTCAAAGCCCACGGCAGCCGCCTTGCGCGACACCTTCTGAGCCTGCATCAGCGCCGGCAGGTGCGTGGGCACGCCGTCGAGCAGGCCCTCGGGCGCAGCCTCGCCCGCTGCCACGGCCTTGTCCTTGGCAGCCTTCTCGGCAAGCTTAACCTCGTCCCAGATCTTGAGCACCTCGTCGGAGTTATCGGCATCCGCATCACCAAACACATGTGGGTGGCGGCGGATGAGCTTGGCGTCGATATCGCGTGCCACATCGGCCAGCGTAAACTCACCGGCGTCCGCCGCAATCTGCGCATGCAGCACTACCTGCATGAGCACGTCGCCGAGCTCCTCGCGCAGATGCGCCGCGTCGTCCGCCTCGATGCAGTCGAGCGCCTCGTAGGCTTCCTCGATCATGTTCTTGCCAATGCTTCGGTGCGTCTGCTCGCGGTCCCACGGGCAGCCATCGGGCTGACGCAGACGCCAGATGGTCTGCACCAGATGCTGCAGCTCGGCCGACGCGTCGACCAGCGTGGACAGATCGCGCGAGCCCTCGGCATTTTGCTGGGCTGTGTGCTGCGCCATGGTTAGTCCTCCTCCATGATCACGTGGCGGAACGCACCGCCCTCGTAGATGCCGTAGCTGTGCGTGCCATCCTTGGGGATGCTCACGCTGCCGGGGTTGAAGAGCCACAGGCCCGGGTGCGCCTCGCTTGCCTCGTTGACCTTGATATGCGTGTGGCCGTAGACGAGCGCGGACCCCTCGGGCAGCGCGGGCGCGTGGTCGATGCTGTTGTGCATGCCGGCGCCAAAGACGTGGCCATGCGTCAGGAACAGCTCGCGGCCGGTCTCGTCGAACAGCGTGGCGTAGTCCGCCATGACGGGAAAGTCGAGCACCATCTGGTCGACCTCGGCGTCACAGTTGCCGCGCACCGCGATGATGCGGTCGGCCAGGGCGTTGAGCAGCGGAATCACACGCTTGGGGGCGTAGTCGCGCGGCAGGTCGTTGCGCGGGCCGTGGTAGAGCAGGTCGCCCAGCAGCACGATGCGGTCGGGCTGCTCGGACTCGATGGCGGCGACCAGGCGTTCGGTCCAATATGCCGAGCCGTGAATGTCGGAAGCGACGAGGTATTTCATGGTGGTCCTTTCGGGTGGGGTTGATATGACTGGGCGCGGGATGTCGCCGGCCGCGCTATTCAAATCGCAGTGCCGCGCTCTGGGCCGCCTGCATCACGCGTTGGAGCGGCACGTTGCGCTCGCGAGCGAGGCGGGAGCAGTCCTCGTACTCGGGCGCCGCACGCTCACTGCCGTCGGGCAGGGTGGCTACTTTAACGGCCACCTCGCCCCAAGGCGTCGCCACCTGCTCAAAACGACGCGGCAGACAGACGCGCTCCATAACCTGGCGGCGGATGCCGTTGGTCGTGGTTTCCAAAAAGATGATCATCTGCAGACGGTCAATGTCCTCGCGGGCGCAAATTACCTGCAGCTGCCAGCCGGGACGACCTTTTTTGCAGTAGAGAGGCAGCCAGTGCACTTCGCGGGCGCCCGCCTCGCGCAAGCGGTCGGCGGCATAGGCGAGTACCTCGGGCGACGCATCGTCGATGTCGCACTCCAGCTTGACGATGGTTTCGGGCGCATCGGTCTCGCGGGACAGCGGAGATTTGCTATCGCATGGCATACGGTCCGGATCCTTTCCGCACGGGCTCGTTTTATTCACCCAAACGCTAGCACATCGGACGTGGCACAGGCGCGACTTTCGTCCGTCGCCGCCCTCGCCCCTATCCAAACATGTACATCAGCCTCCAAACATGTCATTTTTTGTCGGTTTTGGAGGCTGACGTACATGTTTTGAGAGCAAGCGAGGTCGCACCGCGCACCCTTTCCAGTCGATTTCGGCACCCCGCGCGCACGACGCGCCGAAGCTGCGCCATTACAATGGAGCGGATTCGCCAAATGCAAAGGAGTCGCCATGCCCGCATGCCCGCTGGTCGATTGCCATACCCACACCTCGTTTTCGGACGGACACGCCTCGTTTGAGGACAACGTCCGCGCCGCTGCTGCGGCAGGCTGCCGTGTCATGGTCTCAACCGACCACCTTACCCTGCCTGCCAGCATGGATTCCAATTGCGAGGTGCAGGTTGTCGAGGGCGACCTGCCGGCACATCGTCTGGCTTTTGAGGACGCCCGCAAGCTTGCCGCGCAGATCGCGCCGGAGCTCACCTTTATCTACGGTTTTGAATGCGATTGGTACGAGGGTTGCGAGCCTTTGGTTGAGCGCTGGTCCCAGGGCGCCGTCGTACGCTTGGGCAGTGTGCACTGGATCGGCAACCCCGGCGATATCATGGCCGGCGCCGCGGGCACGGCGGGAACGGAAAACGTCGTTCGCCCCGATACACCCGATTCCCCTTGCGGTTGGGTCGACGACGACACCAACCTGCACGTTTGGGAAAACCTGGGGGTACGCGGCGTGTGGGAGCGCTACGTCGACGACTGGTGCCGCGCTTGCGAAAGCTCACTCAACTTTGACGTGATGGCCCATCCCGACCTGGTTATGCGCTTTTCGAAGGAGGGCTTTGCGCCCGATTTTGACCCGGCGCCGTTTTGGGAGCAGATGGCCGAATGCGCCCACGATACGGGTCGCCGCGTTGAGGTCTCGACGGCTGCGCCGCGCAAGGGCCTCGACGACTACTATCCCGCGACCGGATTGCTGCGTTGCTTTACCCACGCCGAGGTGCCGATTACTTTTGGCTCGGACGCACACCGCGCCTGCGACATCTGCTGGAATATCCGCGAGGCTCAGGCCCACGCCTACGACTGCGGTTATCGAACCTTCGACATCCCCCACGCTACCGGAGAATGGGAGTCCACGCCCCTCGCCTAGCCATCCCTTCATAAGTTGCGGTGAAATAGGGATTGTTTTGCCTGATGAAGCACTTAAAC
>CABUVB010000145.1 GCA_902494815.1 uncultured Collinsella sp.
GTGTCCATCCTCGCAGTATCCGGTTCTCAAGGTGCACGCCCCGCGGCTGATCCGGTTCCACCGGGCCGCGCGGCAAGGAGATATATTGCCAGACCGGAGGGGCGCCGTGGGCGGGAATCTGGGCGTACACATTTCCTACACATCCTGGGATTCGACTAACGTTTGCCAGCCGTTAACTACCGCTCGCCGAGCATCTCTTTATATAAGGCAGTATCATGGTTAAAGCGGATACGTCCCCCTAGCTAAAGCACAGCCAGCATCGAGCAACTCATCGCGTTCTTCCACCGAGAACCCCTCGGCGTAGACGCGCACCACTGGTTCGGTCCCGCTAGGACGGACCAGCAGCCACGTGTCATCCTCAAATGACAGACGCAAGCCGTCCATATGACTAACGTTTTGCGGCACCTTGCCACAAATCGACTTGGGGTTTACGCCCGGCAGCAGGGTTCGTAACGTTTCGGCATCTTCGGCCTCAAGGCGCAAATCGCGTCGACCGTAACTCGTCTTACCAAAACTGTCCTCGAGTTGGTCGACCAGAACGCCCAAAGGCGCGTCCGTCTTTGCCATAAGCTCACACAGAATCAGACAGGCGAGGATTCCATCGCGCTCGGGCATATGTGCGGCGATGCCGATACCACCGGCTTCTTCGCCGCCTATGAGGACGCCGCCCTTCTTCATCTCCGCCGCTATATATTTGAAACCGACTGGTTTGACGGTCACGCGGCAGCCAAGCGCCTCGGCAATGCGGCGCACGAGCGTCGAGCATGAAAGATTGACGACGACGCGCCCCTCCAAATTACGAAATTGAACCAAGTCGCCCAAAACGAGCGCCATGATCTGATGCGGATGTATATATCTGCCGCGCTCGTCAACCGCGCCGATACGGTCAGCGTCGCCGTCGGTCACCAGGCCAGCGCAAGCTCCGTCCTCGATAACCGTGCGCTCGCAAGCGTCCACCCACGGCTCAACGGGGTCGGGGCAGATACCTTCTTGGTCAGACGCCTGCCCGGCGTGAATCTCGTGCACCTCAACGCCAAGCTCGCGCAGCAAGTCGGCTAGATAGCCCTGGGCTGCGCCGCCCATGGGATCGACAACCACGCGCAAGTGCGCGGCGCGGATGGCTTCGGCATCGACAAACGATGCCACCGCCTGCATATAGTCAGGAATGATATCCGCGGTGCGATATTGCCCCTCGATCCCCATTGGCTCGGGAGCCATAGTCTCTTCGAGCTCTTCGATGACATCCTGGTTGGCGGTCGAGCCGTCACCCATGCGAATCTTGAGGCACAGATAGCCCTGCGGATGATGGGACCCCGTCACCATGAGCGCGCCGCACGCTTCACCGTCATAAGCCGCCGCCCACGTAAGGGCAGGGGTCGGGACAGGTCGCGAAGCGAGCACGGCGTCTAGCCCGTGCGCTGCTAGCACGCCCGCCGCAAGCTCAGCGAACTCGCGCGCCAGGGGCCGGGTGTCGAACCCTATATATACCGTTTTGCCCGGATTGGTCTTTTGCCACAACTCGCCGACGGCATCGGCGATACGGGCAACGTTATCGGCAGTGAAGTCCTCATCGACGCGAGCGCGCCAACCGTCAGTTCCAAAATGAATTATCGCGCACACGCGCAGACACCTCACAGTGTTTGGATCATGGTACGCATGGGGTATACCCGCAACATGCACTCGGCAACCTGCCGGCACCAGCATTCACCATTTGGGCAAATGCTGCCGAGGACATGCAAGCAATAAAAAAAACCGCCCCGTATGGAGCGGTTTGCCCTTTATATATCGAGCGCCTCGGCCATCGCGGCCGTAGTGATTGCCGTGGTTCCACAGCAACTGCCCACCATTGCGGCACCGGCATGTCTCCATTCGATGCATGCGCGCGCGAAAGCTTCGGGGTTCTCGTGCCATACGGGGCCATCCTGAGTCTGGACCGGATCGCCTACGTTGGGACGCACCGTGACGGGAGTAGTCGCCGATGCAACCATCCTGGGCACCGCCGCGTTCGCGGCCGCAAGCGAACAGCAATTAACACCAACCGAGTTTGCGCCGTGTTTTTCGGCGTACAAAACGGCTGCCTCGATGTTGAGGCCATCGCCCAACAGGTCGCCTTTATCGTCAACGACAAAACTCACCAGAACAGGCATGCCGTCGGCGGCATCTCGGGCGCCGGCAAGCATGGGCTGCAAATTACGGATAGACGTCACCGTCTCGATCAGCAGACCGTCAACACCAGCATTGAGCAAGGCGTGCGCCTGTTCGCGCGCAATGCCGCGGATTTCACGATACTCGACAGAGTCCTCGGCAAACCACTCAATACCGATCGGGCCCATCGAGCCCAGCAGCAGCTGAGGGTGCGCCTGGCGGGCATCGTCGACAGCCCCGCGATTGACCTCCGCCACGGACGGCGCAATCTGGTCGTGCTTGAGGGCATAGCTCGATGCCTGAAAGGTGTTGGTAATGAGCACCTGCGCGCCGGCGGCGACATACAAGCGATGGATACGAGAAACGGTCTGCGGCTCTGCCAGATTCCAAAACGCCGGTGGAATGTCGGCGGCATCGTACTCACTCAACAAAACACTGCCCATGGGGCCCTGCGCCAACAAGGTCTCGCTCGACAAGCGGCGCGTAAGTTCCTCGGCACCAAGGCGGTTGTAATAACTCGTATCCATATATATCCCGCTATTCCTCGACGCTGATTCCCTGCTTTTCGAAATAGGCGAGCCAGCGGTTCATCGTGTCCTCGGAAAGCGCATGCTCCATCATGCAGGCCTCGGAATCGGCTCGCTCAAATTCGACACCGAGCTCCTGAACCAAAAACGTGCGGATGAGGCGATGACGGTACCAGATAGCCGTACCAACCTCGCGGCCGCGATCGGTCAGGACTACCTTGCCGTAGTGCGATTGCTCGACAAGTTCGGATGCCTTGAGCGCCGAAACCGCTTTATTGACCGATGCCTTGGAGACGCCAAGGCGCTGCGCGATGTCGACCGATCGCACGCCGTTGGTTTCCCCCTCTTCGCTTTCAATGCGAACCATGCACTCCAAGTAGTCTTCGTTCGCCACCGTCAGATGTAGTTCGCGCGAGCTATTTGTCGTATCCATGATCTTCCGTCCCTTCTGCATTCAATGGCTGATTCTACCCCATCCAAGCGTCGTGGTATGCCGTGGCATACCGTGCTAGAGTTCTTGTTGCACACGACGACCAAGATTGGAGCGGTCTTTATGGAAAACACCACCACGAACCCCGATGTCCTCGAGCGCTTTTTGCGCTACGTCCAGATCAACACGCAGTCCGAGGATGCAAACTGCGACCAGGTACCCTCGAGCGCCGTTCAGTTTGACCTTGCCAACGTGCTGGCTGAAGAGCTGCGCGAGCTTGGTGCGGAAGATGCCCACGTGACCGAGCACGCCTATGTCTGCGCGCATATCCCCGCAAGTGCGGGCGCTGAGGACAAGCCCGCCCTGGGCCTGATCGCCCATCTCGACACCACCGAAGTTGCACCGGGCGCCGGCGTGAAGCCGCACATCGTGCACTACGAAGGCGGCAACCTGGTCTGCGGCACGGTTGACGGTAAACCCGTTGCCATGAGTACCGCCAAGCTTCCCGCCCTGAATGACCTCGCGGGTGAGGACCTGGTCTGCAGCGACGGCACCACGCTGCTGGGCGCAGACGACAAGGCAGGCGTCGCCGAGATCATGTCGCTTGTCGCGCGTATCGCTCAGGACCCTTCTCTGCCCCATCCCGCACTCGGCATTTGCTTCTGCCCTGACGAGGAGATCGGCCACGGAGCCGAGCTGTTGGATATCGATACCTTTGGCTGCAAGTACGCCTACACGGTCGACGGCGGCCCCATCGGCGAGCTGGAGTGGGAGTGCTTTAACGCCGCCGAGGCGACCGTCCGCTTTGAGGGCCAGTCCATCCACCCGGGCGACGCTAAGGGTCGTATGGTCAACGCAGGCAATCTGTTCTGCGACTTCAACGCGTTGCTCCCCTACGTGCAGCGCCCGGAGTATACGGAAGGCTACGAGGGCTTTTATCACCTTGAGGGTGTATCTGCGACCGTCGATCACGCCACAGCGCGCTATATCGTCCGCGACCATGACGCCGCCAAGTTCCAGCAGAAACTCGACCTTATTGATGCCGCCGCCTCGATGCTCAACCAGCGTCTGGGTGAGGAGCGTGTGACGGTCGAGATTAAGCAGCAGTATCGAAATATGGCCGAGATCGTTCGTGACTATCCCGAGCTTATTGATGTTGCCAAGGAAGCCTACCTTGCCTGCGGCGTTGAGCCCCAAGTGCTGCCGATTCGCGGCGGCACCGACGGCGCGCAGCTGTCGTTCCGCGGTCTGCCCTGCCCCAACCTTTCCACCGGCGGCTATTGCTACCACGGCGTCAACGAGTTCGTCCCGGTCAGTTCGCTCGTCAAGATGACCGATGTGCTCCAGGAGCTCGTCGCCCGCTTTGCATAAGCCTGGCTGCACAAGTCCGAAAGACGAATCGCCCCGTCCTCAACCGAGAACGGGGCGATTTTTTTGCTGCAATGTGAACAGGTTGACGCACGCCAGCCTCTTAACGCAAGGAGTGTCCCAAACTGCCGGCACAAAAGGAACGTCCCCAAGTGCCAAGTGTTCCGGCAACGCCGATGTTTTGGCGCGGACAGACACTATGACCCAATCCGAGGGCACTGAAAAGGCAGGAGCCCCCGCTCGTGACCGCGGGTCGGGGCTGCGA
Source organism: uncultured Collinsella sp. (assembly GCA_902494815.1). Lineage (GTDB taxonomy): Bacteria > Actinomycetota > Coriobacteriia > Coriobacteriales > Coriobacteriaceae > Collinsella. The sequence goes on from CABUVB010000145.1 coordinate 4,736, forward strand.
CAATGATGTCGAAGTGCCATAGGCGCAGCCGCGCCGCAACGA
>CABUVB010000146.1 GCA_902494815.1 uncultured Collinsella sp.
CGCCGGCCGTCGTTTTTCTGTTGCTGCCGTTTACTCGGCGAGCTGCTTTAGCACATCACAGGCGATCTCGACGGCATCGTCGATGCAGCCGGGGCAGCTGCGGAGCGGACCTTTATCCGATCCGATGCCCTTGAGCGTGCCGCAGACGGTCGTCGTGTTCTTCTCGCCAAAGCGCTTGGCGATTTCGCGCGACAGCTTGTAGGTCTGGCCCTTAGTCTTGGGGTTTTCCATGCCGTCGCTCATTACAAACCCCATGATGGCCACGGCGCCCGAGATGGCGCCGCAGGTTTCGGTCATGCCGCCCATGCCGGCGCCAAAGCCCTCGGTGAGGGTAAAGGCGGTCTGGGGGTCGAGCCCGACGGCAGGCGCGAGCGTGCAGGCGACGGCCTGGGCGCAGTTAAAGCCACGGGCGTGGTATTTGGCAGCTTGAGCCTGACAGGCGGTGATGTCGAGCTGGGCCGTATCGATTTGCTTCATCTTTGTCTCCTTGGTCACGGTGTACCCGCCTATGGTACCCGTGACGGGGCATGTAATCATCGAGAGCTTCATGTATGCCTCATTTTTATCTATCGAGCAAATGCCAGGATCTGCGATAGATACCCCAGACTAATTTGTTCCATAACCTACCTTGGGAATGGGTTGAGAGGGGTGCAGGGTAGCGGTATCGTGAACCGAATAAAACGTAACCCAGGCAAGGGAGCTAGATATGAGCGAGCAGACCATCGGTACCACATGTGTTCAGGGCGGCTATCACCCGGGAGATGCCGAGCCGCGTCAGGTGCCCATCTACCAGTCCACCACGTGGAAGTACGACACGTCCGAGCACATGGGCAAGCTGTTTGACCTGGAGGAGTCGGGCTACTTCTACAGCCGTCTGCAGAACCCCACGTGCGATCTCGTTGCCGCCAAGATCTGCGAGATGGAGGGCGGCACCGCTGCGATGCTCACGAGCTCGGGCATGGCTGCGAATTTCCTCGCGATCTTTAACGTGGCCGGTGCCGGTGATCATGTGGTCGCGAGCTCTGCCATTTACGGCGGTACGTATAACCTGCTCGCCCACACCATGGGCCGCATGGGCGTGACCTGCACGTTCGTCGCCCCCGACTGCACCGATGAAGAGCTGGAGGCAGCCTTTGAGCCCAATACCAAGCTCGTCTTTGGCGAGACGATCGCAAACCCCGCCCTTGCCGTGCTCGATATTGAGCGCTTTGCCAAGGCCGCGCACGACCACGGCGTGCCGCTGATGGTCGACAACACCTTCCCGACGCCCGTGATGTGCCGTCCCTTTGAGTGGGGCGCCGACATCGTTACGCACTCCACCACCAAGTACATGGATGGACATGCTGCCTACCTCGGCGGCGTGATCGTTGACCACGGCCAGTTTGACTGGATGGCCCATGCGGATAAGTTCCCGGGTCTCACCACGCCCGACGAGAGCTACCACGGCGTGACGTATGCCGAGAAGTTCGGTCGCGAGGGTGCCTTCATTACCAAGGCCACCGCGCAGCTCATGCGCGACCTCGGCCCCATGCAGAACCCGCAGGCGGCCTTCTTCCTGAACAGCTCGCTCGAGAGCCTGCATGTACGCATGCCGCGTCATTGTGAGAACGGCCTGGCCGTTGCCAAGTTCCTGCAGAGCCATTCCAAGGTGCGCTTCGTGAGCTATCCGGGCCTGGAGGGCGATAAGTACTATGACATCGCTCAGAAGTACATGCCCAACGGTACCTGCGGCGTTGTGAGCTTTGGCTTTAACGGTGGTCGCGCGGCGGCCGAGACCTTTATGAAGAGCCTCAAGCTCGCCCAGATCGCCACGCACGTGGCCGACGCCCGCACTTGCTGCCTGCATCCCGCTAATGCCACGCATCGCCAGATGAACGATGAGGAGCTCATCGCCTGTGGCATCTCCGCCGACATGGTACGCCTGTCGTGCGGCCTCGAGGACACGGCCGACCTGATTGCCGACCTTGAGCAGGCACTCGAGCAGTGCTAGGCTAGCGTTCGCATAAGGCGCCGATGCTGGCAGAAAGCTTCGGCGACCTTTCGTTCCGATTCCGTAGGCGGGACCCCAATCGCGGCTGTTTGCAGGCGATCGGGGCCCCGTTTTTTGCGTTAGGCCACTCGAAAGGATGGATATGGAGAAAACTGCAGAGCAGTTGCGCCGCGAGCACATTGCTCTAGAGGGCGACACCCATGGCAAGAACAAATGGGCGATTCTGTTTACCGTGCTCATCATGACGTTTATGGCGTGCCTGGATTCGACCGTCGTGACCGTGGCGTTGCCCGTGATGCAAAAGGAGCTGGGCGTGGGCCTCGACCGCATCCAGCTGGTGAGCTCGGTGTATTTGCTCGCGACGTGCGTGGCCATGTTGCCGTTTGGCCGCCTGGGCGACGTGCGCGGCAAGGTGGGCGTATTCCAGCTGGGCGTTATCGTCTTTACGGTCGGTTCGCTGCTTTGCGGCCTGTCGGGTTCGCTCGAGGTTCTTATCCTGGCACGCATTGTTCAGGGCGTCGGTTGCGCGGCGGCCATGGCCAACAACATGGGCATCATCACCGAGTCGTTTCCGGCGCGCGAGCGCGGTCGTGCCATGGGTATTCTCGCGACCTTCGTGGCCCTCGGCATGATGTGTGGCCCCGTGCTCGGCGGCATGCTGGTGGCACGCTTTCCCTGGGAGAGCATCTTCCTCATCAACCTGCCCATTGGCGTCATCTCGTTTATCGTGGGGCTTTACACACTGCCGCATGTTAAGCCGGAGGCCGGCGAGCGCCCCATGTCGCTGGCGGAGGCCGCGCGTCGCTGCTTTGCCAATTCTGCCTTCACCATCAACCTTGCCTGTATGCTCATCGTGTTCGTTGGCATCGGCGCATCCGAGTTTATCCTGCCGTTCTATTTTCAGGACGCCCATGGTTTTGGTTCCGACATCTCTGGACTGCTCTTTTTGGCACTACCGATGGTGAATGCCTTCATCGGACCGCTTTCGGGTACGGTTTCGGACCGTGTCGGCTGCGAGGGTCCTACGGCGGTTGGCCTGGGCGTGTACGTGTGCGGTCTCTTTGCGGTAAGCACGCTCGACGAGCACTCTTCTATCCCTGTGATCGTGTGCTGCGTCGCATTTATGTCCTGCGGTACGTCGATTTTCCAGAGCCCCAATAACTCGTTGTATATGGGCTCGGCTCCGCGCGAAGCGCTCGGCTTTGCGGGCAGCCTGGGCAGCTTGGCGCGCTATGCCGGCATGGCACTCGGCATTACGGTGGCGTCGAATGTCCTGTATGGGCAGATGAGCGTGGCGATGGGCGAGGCCGTGACCAGTATTGTTGCAGGTCGTCCGGATGTGTTCCTGTTTGGCTTTCGCTCGGTGTTCTACGTGCTTATGGCTGTGGCCGCTGTGGGTTTTGCGCTCGCCATGGTACGTTTGGTGAGGATGCGTGCCCGCCATTAGCATGTGGGGGGGCAGGCTTGCCACGAATCGGGCCTATTTACTGGTCTTGCAGCTTTATGGTGCGATGCGGCTTGTGGGGCGGGCGGGGGTCGGTCCGTGGTAGACTATCGAACAACGTTTATTAATCGCGCGGTATCGTTGCCGCGAGAAGGGGTTGCGCCATGCAGGAGCTTGAGGATCGTATTCGCCATGACGGCATCGTAAAGGCCGGTAACGTCCTTAAGGTTGATGCCTTCCTCAACCACCAATGCGACGTTGAGCTGTTCGACCACATGGGCGCCGAGTGGGCCCGTCTGTTCGAGGGTGTCGAGATCAATAAGATCTTGACGATCGAGGCTTCGGGCATTGGCATGGCCTGCATCGCGGCTCAGCATTTTGGCGGCGTGCCGGTGGTCTTTGCCAAGAAGGCGCAGTCCATCAACCTCGACGGCGAGCAGTATGCCACGACCATCTACTCCTTTACCAAACAGAAGGAGTACCCGGTCATCGTTGGCAAGCGCTTCCTGTCCGAGGGCGACAAGGTTCTGATCATCGACGACTTTTTGGCCAACGGCTGTGCGCTCGAGGGTCTTATCAAGATCTGTGAGGCTGCAGGTGCCGAGGTATCCGGCATTGGCATTGCAGTTGAGAAGGGCTTCCAGGGCGGTGGCGATAAGCTCCGCGAGCGCGGCTTCCGCGTCGAGAGCCTGGCCCGTATCGCCGATATGGACTGCGAGACCGGCGAGATCACCTTCGCCTAAGCGCGCAACACAAGCGATTGGTATGCGATGTGACAAAGGGACTTTCCCTTTGTCACATTTTTTGTATGAGGGGAGGTGTTGATATGGATGAGAACACGATGGGATGGCGTGAGTATGCGCGCTATGCCGAGATGTCGGTCGAAGAGCTGGCGCGCGATTGCGAGGTACAGGTGTTTCGCGCGACGGGTCCGGGCGGACAGGGCGTGAACACGACGGACTCGGCGGTGCGCATGAAGCATATCCCTTCGGGGATTGTCGTGACGGCGCGTGAGAGCCGCAGCCAGTTTCAGAATCGCGCGAGCTGTCTGCGTAAGTTGCGCGCTGAGCTTGAGCGTCGCGGGCGTCCACCGCGTCGACGCGTAAAGACCAAGGTGCCTCAACGCTCTCGTCAGCGCAGGCTCAACGACAAACGCTTCAACGCCATTAAAAAGGCCAACCGACGCAAACCGGGCAGCGACGAATAGCCTCCTCATAAGTTGCGGTGGAATAAAGGCAGTGTTTAGGGAGTTTAAGGAAAAAAAAAAACAA
>CABUVB010000147.1 GCA_902494815.1 uncultured Collinsella sp.
ATGAAGGAGACCGAGAAGATCGAGATCATGCACTTCGACCAGGAGGGCTACCTCGAGGACGGCAGGAACGTCTACGAGGCCGGCAAGAAGATGACCGCCCTGGCCGACCGCGTGCACGAGGAGGGCTACGACGCCGTCTTCCTGATGGGCGTCGGCGGCACCTGGGACGAGTTCATGCAGCTCGAGTACCTCATGAACAAGTTCGGCGACCGCGACCTCGAGGTCTACCTGATCCACGCCGCCGAGTGGAACGTCATGGGCCACAAGCGCATGACCGACAGGTCCGTCGTGCTGACCGCCTCCGAGTCCGGCACCACCCCCGAGGTGCTCGAGGCCGTCGGCAAGATGAGGGAGATGGGCGTGCGCGTCTTCGCCATGACCAACCCCGAGGGCAAGATCGGGCAGGCCGTGGGCGCCGAGAACTGCGTCATGATGGCCTCCGACCACGGCGCCGGCGGCTGCGAGAAGGGCTACTACCTCGCCGACTGCTTCGGCCTGCGCCTGCTCAACCGCCGCGGCTGCTTCCCCAAGTTCGACCTGTTCATCGAGCAGACGAAGGACGTCTGGAAGGACATGCTCGACATCCGCAAGCGCTTCGAGCCGCGCGCCGAGGAGCTCGCCAGGAAGTACGCGCTGGCCGACTACACCATGTTCATCGGCTCGGGCGCGCTGTGGGGCGAGACCATCCTGTACTCCATGTGCCTGCTCGAGGAGATGCAGTGGAAGCGCATCCGCCACATCACCTCGCACGACTTCTTCCACGGCACGCTCGAGCTGCTCGAGCCCGGCGTCCCGGTGTTCCTGTTCATGGGAGAGGACGAGTGCCGCGCCCTCGACGAGCGCGTCCGCGCCTTCCTCACCAGCGGCGTGACCGGCGACGAGGACTACATCATCATCGACACCGCCGAGTACGCGATCCCGGGCCTGGACGACGACTTCCGCGTCATCGTGTCGCCGTGGATCCTGTCCGTGCTGACCACCGACCGCCTCGCGCGCAACTACGAGCTGGTCACCAAGCACAACCTCAAGTACCGCCGCTACTACCACCAGTTCGACTACTAAGAGCTGGTCACGGGTCCGATATCTTGGCTGGTTGATATCTCGACCCTGCACAAGGGCGTCCGCATTTGCGCGGGCGCCCTTTTTGCGTTGTGACAAGAGACTGCTGCTAACCGCTCGCCCTATGTTTCCAAATGAATACGCTATGAGCGGTTGCGGCGGATTTTCCCCGCAAGCACTCTAGTATGCTAAAGTACCCAGAAGACCGGCGGAGCTATGCCGGTCTTCTGCTCTATATGAAACACAGCATGAGGAGGCTCACCAGATGACGGCCACACCGTGGGGATTCCGGGACATATTGCCCGAGGAGGCTCAGGCGCGCGAGGAGATCGCATATACGGTGAAGGGCTGCTTTAGGGAGCATCATTACCTGCCGGTCGAGACGCCACTGCTCGAGGACAAGGGTTCGCTCGAGGAGGGCGGGCGCATTGCGGACACGCCGTTTAAGCTCTTTGACGATGATGGCCGCCTGCTGGTGGTCCGTCCCGACAACACACTGCCGATCGTTCGCCTGGTTTCGACTCGCATGCGCGCGGCCGATCTGCCGCTGCGCCTGCGCTACGAGGCGCCGGTGGTCCGCGAGTGCCAGCGCAATGCCGGTGGCTCGCGTCAGTTTACACAGCTGGGCTTTGAGCTTATCGGCGCGGGCGACACCGCGGGCGATGTCGAGATTGTCTCACTGGTCGCCGAGGCCGTGCGCAAGCTGGCACTTCCCGGTGCGCGCATTATCGCAGGTAGCGTGCGTCCGTTTAAGGAGCTGCTCGCGGCATGCGAGGATCGCGAGCTGGCCGCCGAGGCCCTGTGCTGCGTGCACGCCAACGACTTTGTGGGCCTCGATGCCCGCGTGGCGGCAAGTGCGGAGTCCGATGCCGTCAAGGCCGCCATTAGCGAGCTGCCGCGTCTGCACGGCGGTGCCGAGGTACTCGACCGCGTGGACGCGCTGCTGGAGGCCGCCGGTATCGTCGCGCCGCTGACGCGCGAGCTGCGTGCCCTGGTCGAGGGCCTGGCCCCCGAGGAGGCCCAGGTGCTGTCGTTCGACTTCTCTATCATGAACTCTTTCGATTACTACACAGGCCTGGTCTTTAAGGCCTATGCCGGCGGACTGCCCGATCCGGTCGGTTCGGGCGGACGCTACGATTCCATTTTTACCGGCGCATTTGGCGACGGCATCGAAGTGCCGGCGGCGGGCTTCGCCTTTTCGCTCGAGCGTCTGGAGGCCGCGCGCACCTCGGCCGAGGATGCCGCTTCCGACGGCGATCACGCCGCGGGCCGTGGCGCCGAGGGCCCGCTGCGCATTGCCGTGCCCAAGGGCTCGCTTAAGGCCGACACGCTCGACGTGCTCGAGGCAGCGGGCTTAGACGTTTCAGAGCTGCGCGACCCCGGTCGTCACCTGATCGTGCGTGGCCGCGACACGCGTGCCGGTGAGGGCGCGGTCGGAGATATCGAGTTTGTCATCGTGCGCCCCAGCGACGCGCCCGCCTTTGTGGGCTGCGGGGGCGCCGACTGCGGCATCTGCGGTTGGGACTCGCTCATCGAGGCCGACCTCAACCTGCTGCAGCTGGTCGACCTGGGCTACGGCCTGTGCACGTTTATCGAAGCGGAGCCCGCGTGGCGCGCCGGCCAGGCCGAGCGCAACTATGCCCGCCGTGGGTCGCTTCGCGTGGCAACCAAGTACCCGCGCATCGCGAGTGCCTGGTATGCCGAGCGCGGCGTGAACGCCGACATCGTCTCGCTGCACGGCAACATCGAGCTGGGCCCCATTGTCGGCATGACCGATCGCATCGTGGATATTACCGCCACGGGTGCCACGTTGCGCGATAACGACCTCGTTATTACTGGTCGCATTATGGACTGCACGGCCCGCTTCTTTGTCAATCCGGGCGCCGCACGTCTGGATCCGCGCGTGCGCAATCTGGCAGATCGCTTGGCGGCAGCCGTGAAGGACAAGCATTTTGAGCCCGTTGCGGGCTCGGCACAATAGCGCGAGCCCGCGCGGGCGCCCCAACGTCCGGGCTGCGGGCCGACTGGCGCCGCCGCCCGGTCTCTCGTTTTTCGAACAAAACCTCGACCGATAGGGGATACCGATATGAAGACCATCAAGCTTGCTCCCGGCGAGCGCCTCGTTACCAACCAGCTCAACCGTAAGGGCGTGCTGCCGCAAAACATCGTCGACGCCGCCCGCGATATCGTGGCCAACGTGCGTGCCAACGGCGATGCTGCAGTGCGCGACTATTGCCAGCGCTTTGATGGCGTTGAGCTGCAGAGCTTCCGTCTGCCGCAAGAGCAGATCGATGCCGCGCTCGAGGGCCTCGATCCCGCTTTTGTCGCGGCGCTCGAAAAGGCTGCACGCCAGATTCGCGAGTTCCACCAGCGCGAGGTCGAGCAGAGCTGGTTTACCACGCGCCCGGACGGCACGATGCTCGGCGTTAAGGTGACCCCGCTTGCCGCGGCTGGCATCTACGTGCCGGGCGGCCGTGCGCAGTATCCCTCCACCGTGCTCATGAATGCCATTCCCGCCAAGGTCGCCGGCGTCAAGCGCGTGGTCATGGTGACACCGCCGCAAAAGGCCGGCCTCATCAGCCCCTACACGCTCGCCGCGGCAAAGCTCGGCGGTGTGGACGAAATCTATATGGTGGGCGGCGCTCAGGCCGTGGCCGCGCTGGCGTACGGTACCGAGACCATTCCGCGCGTCGACAAAATCACCGGCCCGGGCAACGCCTTTGTCGCCGCGGCCAAGCAGATTGTCTCGGGCGACGTGGGCATCGACATGGTCGCCGGCCCGTCCGAGGTCTGCGTGCTGGCCGATGCCACGGCCAAGCCCATGGTGGTCGCTGCCGACCTGATGGCCCAGGCCGAGCACGATCCGCTGGCAGCCTGCTATCTGGTGACCTGCGACGAGCAGTTTGCGCGCGAGGTCGAGGCGGGCATCGACATTCTAGTGACGCAGTCCCCGCGTGCCGAGATCACGCGTGCCTCACTCGATAACGAGGGCACCATCGTGGTGGCCGCCGACATGGCCGCTGCCGTCGAGGCCGTGAACACCGTGGCGCCCGAGCACCTTGAGCTGCACTGCAAGGACGCGATGGGCCTGCTCGGCGGCATTCGCAACGCCGGCGCCATCTTTGTGGGCGCTTGGAGCTCCGAGCCGCTCGGCGATTACGTTGCCGGTCCCAACCACACGCTGCCGACTGGCGGCACGGCCATGTTCTCCAACCCGCTTTCGGTCGAAGAGTTCGTTAAGCGCTCGAGCATCATTTGCTATACACCCGAGGGCCTGCTCTCCGACGCTCCCGCCACACAGCGTCTGGCCGAGGCTGAGGGCCTGTGGGCGCACGCGCTCTCTGCCGCCCTGCGTCGTCGCGTGCTGGAGCAGGGCGAGGATGCCGTGAGTGCCGAGTCGTTGGCTGCGGCCGACCTGACCAAGGTCGCCTGGCCGGGTGACGCCGTGACAACGGTTGCCGAGGGTGTGGACCTGGCGGCGGCTGCGGGCGGTGCCGCTGGCGCGGTAGTCGAGGAGGCCTAATATGGCCGAGCTGACGTCCCGTATGAAGGAGCTTGTCCAGCCTTACCTGGCCGGCATTGAGCCCTACGATCCCAACTTTACGCCCACGCGCATCAACCTTTCGGCC
>CABUVB010000148.1 GCA_902494815.1 uncultured Collinsella sp.
ACACAGAATAACACAGGTAGTTGGGGTTATTGCGTATATATAAAATAGCCTCCGACCGCGGGTGGCCGGAGGCTATTTGCAAACACGTTTTAGGCTGGTTTAGCCGTAGATGCGCTGGGGCTGTTCTTCGCCCTTTACGGAGGCTTCGGTCACGATGACCTTGGTGACGCCCTCCTCGCTGGGCAGGTCGAACATCGTCTGCTGCAGCACGTCCTCACAGATGGAACGCAGGCCGCGGGCGCCGGTCTTGCGGGCAAGCGCCATTCGGGCGATCTCGTGCAGGGCGGCGTTCTCAAACTCAAGCTCAACGTCCTCGAGCTGGAACATCTTGCGATATTGACGCACAACAGCGTTCTTGGGCTCGGTTAGAATCGACACCAGGTCGTCCTCGTCGAGCGCCTGCGTCTGGGTGACGACGGGCGTACGTCCCACAAACTCGGGGATCATGCCAAAGGCGTTGAGGTCCTGCGGGAGCACCTGACGCAGCAGGTCGTTCTCGTCGACCGAGGTGGGGCCGGCGATCTCGGAGTTAAAGCCCACGCCCTTGTTGCCCACACGATCGGCGATGATCTTGTCCAGACCCACAAAGGCACCGCCGCAGATAAACAGGATGTTAGTCGTGTCGATCTGCAGCAGCTCCTGCTGGGGATGCTTGCGGCCGCCGGTGGGCGGAACGCTTGCCACCGTGCCCTCAAGGATCTTAAGCAGCGCCTGCTGAACGCCCTCGCCCGAAACATCGCGAGTAATGGAGAGGTTCTCGGCCTTGCGGGCGATCTTATCGATCTCGTCCACGTAGATAATGCCGACCTGCGCGCGCTCGATATCGCCATCGGCGGCGTTGATGAGCTTGAGCAGGATGTTCTCCACGTCCTCGCCCACGTAGCCGGCCTCGGTAAGCGCGGTGGCGTCGGCGATGGCAAACGGCACCTCGAGGATGCGCGCGAGCGTCTGGGCGAGCAGGGTCTTACCGGTACCGGTGGGACCGAGCAGCAAGATGTTGGACTTGGCGAGCTCCACCTCGTCCATATCATCGTCGAGCTGCGAGTCCAAGCCATCGTCAAAGGCCGAAAGCGCAGCGCCGCCCTCGATGACGCGACGGTAATGGTTGTACACGGCAACCGACATGGCGCGCTTGGCGTCCTCCTGACCCATGACATAGGCCGAAAGCTCGTCATAGATCTCGTGCGGCGTCGGCACATGCGTAATGACCTGGCGGGCGTCGTCCTCGAGCTCAAAGCCCTCAGCCTCGGGATCCATGGCAGGCTGGGACGCAGCCTGGCCGTGATCGTTGAGGAAGCCCGGCAGCTTGCCGTTGCGGGCAGCGTCCATAAAGTCCGAAGCCAGCGACTCCTCCAGGATCTCGGAGCAGGCGGCAACGCACTCGTCGCAGATAAAGATGTTGGTCGGACCCTTTACAAGGCGACGAACCTGCCCCTGCTCTTTTCCGCAGAAGGAGCAGCGGATGGGGTTGCCGTTCTCGTCAAAGTTGTCCTGCATGTTACCGGCCATCCTAGGCGTCCTTCGCGGCGAGGTCGCGCGAGGTGACGATGCGGTCAATCAGGCCGTAGTCGAGGGCTTCGGCAGCGGTCAGGTAGTTATCGCGCTCGGTATCGGCCTGGACCTTCTCGATGGGCTGGCCCGAGGCGTCGGACAGGATCTGGTTGAGCTCGCGGCGGGTCTTCTTGATCTCCTCGGCCACGATCTCGATCTCGGTCTGTTGGCCCTGGGCACCGCCGCTGGGCTGATGAATCATCACCTTGGAGTGCGGCAGGCAGAAGCGCTTGCCCTTGGCGCCGGCCGAAAGCAGCACGGCGGCCATAGATGCAGCCATACCGACGCAGATGGTGGAGACCTGCGGCTTGATAAAGTTCATGGTGTCCAGAATCGCCAGGCCGGAGTAAACCTCGCCACCGGGCGAATTGATGTAGAGCGAGATATCCTTCTCGGCATCCTGGCTCTCAAGATGCAGCAACTGGGCAACGACCAGGTTGGCGCTGACGGAGTTGATCTCCTCGCCCAAGAAGATGATGCGGTCGTTGAGCAGGCGCGAATAGATATCGTAGCTGCGCTCGCCGCGCGGCGTCTGCTCGATAACGTATGGCACGAGGGCGGAATCGAACTTAGCGATCATACGCATCTCCATTTCTCTCTTGCGGACCAAATTGGTTCTAGATAAACGTACGGTGCCCGCATGCTATGCATTGGCTGGCACCGTACGAAGCAACCGGATAACCGGTGTATAACTTTACCCCATCACGGGCGCACGCATGCGCTCGCGGGCAAGGTGGCGAGAATTACTCGGCGTCCTTGGCGGTCTCGTCGACCTCGGTCACCTTAGCGTTCTCGACCAGGTGGTCGACGGCCTTGGAGCGACGGATGGACTCACGGACGGCGGGCATGCGGCCGTCGGCGATGAACTCAGCCTTGGAAGCCTCGACGTCCCTGACGCCGGCCTTCTCGAACTCGGCGTTGATGTCGTCCTCGGTGACCTCGATCTTGAGCTCACGGGCGAGGGCGTCCAGAGCCAGGGACTCACGGGCAACGTCGTTGGCCTGCTTGTGCAGGTCGCCGATGAACTGCTCCATGGTCAGACCGGAAGCGGGCAGCCAGGTGTCGAGCGTCATGCCGCGGGCGGCGAGGTTGGACAGGAAGTTCTGGCCAAGCTCCTCAAAGACGGACTGCTCGTAGTCGGCGTCCATCTCGTCGAGCTGCAGACGCTCGGCGAGAGCGGAGACGCAACGGTTCTCCTTCTCGGCCGGCAGGCGGGAAGCCTTGTCCTGCTCGATCTCGATCTTGATGGCGTCGCGCATGGCATCGATGCTGTCAAAGCCAAAGTCGGACTTGACGAGCTCGTCGGTGAGCTCGGGGGTGTTGCGGACCTTGATGCCCTTGACGGTGACCTCGACGGTGTGGGTCTCGGCCTCCTCGCCCTCCTCGACCTCGTCGGTCCAGGTGACGGTCTTAACGTCGTCAACGTTAGCGCCGATCAGGGCCTCGTTGAACTCAGCGGGGTTGCTGTCGCTACCGGCGATGAGCATGCGGCCCTCGGCGGCGAAGTTGTCGGCGTTCTCGACGGCCTTGAGGTCGACGGTCACATAGTCGTCAGCCTCGACGGCGCGACCCTCGACGTCCTCGAAGGTGGCACGGTAGTTGAGGAGCATCTCGACCTGGTTGTTAATCTCGGACTCGGTGACCTCCGCAGGGGGCATCTCGATCTCGACAGCGTCGAAGGAGGAGAGCTCAGCGGCGGGACGCAGGGAGAACTCGACGGTGTAGGTGTAGTCCTCGTGATCCTTAGCGAGGTCGAGCTCCTTGTAGTCACCGTTCTTGGTGGGGACGATGTCCAGCTCGTTGAGGACGGCGGGCTCGTTGGCGGCGATCAGGTCGTTGGTGGCCTGAGCGAGGGTAGCCTCGGCGCCAAGAGCAGAGTCGATGACCGGACGGGGAGCCTTACCGGCGCGGAAGCCCGGGAAGCGGTACTTCTTGGCGGTGTCCTTGTAGGCCTTCTTGATCGCGGCGTCGACGTCGGCGGCCGGGATGGTGACCGTAGCGGTGAGCTTGGCGTCCTTGACGTCAGAAGCGGTGATGTTCAACACGTTCCTCCTCATACTGCCCAGCTTATCTGAGGTGCTGGTACCTTTATGCAACAAAGTGTCGCGACGGCCAGGGCCGACGCAGATGCGTTGGTGCGGGCGAAAGGACTCGAACCTTCACGGGAATCCCACCAGAACCTAAATCTGGCGCGTCTACCAATTCCGCCACGCCCGCATGAGCGCACAGACTAGGAATGATAGCAGATACGAACGGCAAGCGCACGCACACCTTTTACAAGCTCACGACCTCACCACGAGTGCAAAAGGCGGGACGAGTTGCCCCGCCCCGCCAATTACGACTTGTTCGCTGACCTGTTACTCCCCCAGCAGGGCCTTCTCGGGCGTGATCGGCAGCGAGCGCACCTGGTGGCCGGTGGCGTGCGCCACGGCCGAGGCAACGGCGGCGAGCGGCGTGTTGATGACGACCTCGCCGATCGACTTGGCGCCAAACGGGCCCGTCGGCTCGTAGCTCGGCTCAAAGGCCACGCGAATGCTGCCGATATCCAGGCGCGTGGGCAGCTTGTAGCTCATAAAGTTGCCGGTGCGCAGGCGGCCGCGATCGTCGTGCTCGACAATCTCGTAGAGCGCGTGGCCGATACCCTGGGCAATGCCACCCTCGGCCTGGACGCGCGCGAGTGCCTCGTTGATCACGGTGCCGCAGTCGACAGCCGCCGCATAATCCACAACAGTCACCTTGCCGGTGGCCTTGTCGACCTCGACCTCGGCAATGCCGGCCATAAACGGCGGGGGCGAAACGGGCAGGCAGGCAGAGGCATGCGAGGTGAGCGCGTCGCCGCCTGCGATGTTCTTCACGCACAGGTTGGCAAAGTCGCGCAGCGTAAGATAGCGGTTCTGCTCGCGCGCGGCACGCTCGTCAGACAGACGCACGTACTGGCCATCGAAGACCACGTCGGCGGCGTCCACGTCCCACATCTGGGCGGCCTTGGCGCAGATCTTCTCACGCAGCTCGGTCGCGGCGTTCTTGGCTGCCAGACCTGTCACGTACGTACCCGAGCTCGCGTACGAGCCGGCATCAAACGGCGACACATCGGTGTCCACGCCGCGCACCACAATGAGCGAGCTCTCCACACCCAG
>CABUVB010000149.1 GCA_902494815.1 uncultured Collinsella sp.
GACATCACAACCACCTACACCGGAAGCATGCCAGAGATTGCCGTTACGATCAGGCCAAAGACGACCATAAAAATGAAGAACTTCCAAATGGTCTTCCACCATTGACCAAACGAGATCTTTGCCACGGCAAGACCGGCGACCGTCATGCCCGCTACGGGGCTGATGGTGTTGATGGTCTGGTTGGCAAACTGGAGCGCGGTGACGGCCGCCTCGGGATTGAGGCCCATGAGCTCGGTCAGGGGGCCCATAACGGGCATGGTGAGCGCCGCCAGGCCAGAACTCGAGGGAACCAGCAAAGAGAGCAGGCCAAGGACGATATACATAAACGTGGTGTAGACGGCGGCGGGTGCACCGGCGAGCGCGGTGGCGAGCGCCTGGAGGATGGTGTCGATGATCATGCCGCCCTCGGCGATGACCAGAATACCGCGAGCGATACCGATAACGATGGCAGCGTACGCAAAGTCGGCGAGACCCTTAACGAACTCCTCTGCGATCGTCTGCTGGTCAAGACCGCCCAGGATACCGGCAAGCAAGCCCATGCCAAGGAACACGGCGGAAATCTCATTCATGTACCAGCCCTGGGTAACAAGACCCCAGACGATAATGCCCATACCGCAGGCAAAATCGATAAGCACGAGCTTCTGACGGGTAGTGAACTCTTCCTCGATGGAGGCATCGGTCACGGAAAACTCAACACGCTTGAGCTTGTCGTCCTCGTACGTAATGGACGACTCGGGGTTTTTCTTGACGCGCATGGCATAGCGCATGGCCCATGCGATGCCAACGGCGGTAAAGATGACCCAAGAGATGGCGCGCAGCCACAGCTGAGGATTGCCCTCGATGCCGATAATGCCTTGGGCGATCAAAACATTGAACGGGTCGATGGTCGAAGCACAATATCCCAGGTTAGGACCAAGGAAGCAGATGATGAATGCCGTCATCGAGTCATAACCGATACCCATCATGATGGGAATGAAGATGGCATAGAACGGCAGGGCTTCCTCAGACATACCAAACGTAGTGCCGCAAATGGACAGCAACGTCATCGTGATGGGAATGATGAGGATGTCTTTGTTCTTGAGCTTTTTAATCACACGGCTCATGCCGGCATTCAAAGCGTTGGTCTTGGTGATGACTGCGAACGATCCGCCAATCAATAAGACGAACGCAACGACGTCAGCAGCCTCCTGGATGCCCTTAGTGGGCGCTTGCAGGACCGCAAAGATATCCTGGCCCAGATTGATGGTCTCGCCGGTCTCGGAATCGGTGTAATTCTTATCGACCTGTTCATAGGTACCAGCAACGGCGACTTCACGCTCGCCCGCCGCTGTCGAAATCGTCTTGCGCTGGTACTGACCAGAGGGAACGATCCAAGTCAGAACCGCAAAGACAACGATCAGCAAGAACATGATCGTATAGACATGCGGTAATTTGAACTTAAAACGTCTGTTTGTCTTCTTCGCCTTCGTATCTGACATAGATACCTCCAAAGAACTCGAGACTGCATCGCATCTCGCTTCAACGTTTGCGCAAGGCAAACGTTCTATGACGTTCCATAGATTACCAGCAGCTTTTCCCCTCATCAAGATAATTTCAAACTGATTGCCGCGACGCGGCTGAACGGTTGCGTTCGCGCCGTGAACGGTATGGAAACGCCCGGTGAGATGATCCACCGGGCGCTTCCATTCGCAATGTCCTAGATGTCAAAAATGTAACGAGATCCAACGATCCGCTGACGACCGATGATAAACGGCCGCCGCTGCTCATCGAAAAAGAAGGCATCCATGTAAAACAGGGGTTCGCCAACGGGAACCGCCAACAGCCGAGCGACCTCGGGCGACGCACACGCGATCTCGAGCGTGCACGGGTCGGTAAACGCGGGCGTACGGCCCGTCCGGTTGCGCACGAACTCAAAAATGGATTGGTTAGATAGAGGTGCCGTTGATAGATAGGCGTTGTCCTCGTAAACGTATATGTTGTTCTCGAGCATGACAGGGACGCCATCGGCAGTACGCACACGCTCAACGCAAATCAAATCAGTTCCAACGGGAACACCAAAGAACTGTGCTTCGGTGGAATCCGCCGGCAGTATCTTTCTCGAAATGACGCGCGCCCCCGCCTCCATTCCGTTAACGCGGCATGCGTCCGAAAAACTCTGGACGTCATCCTTCTGGCGAATCTTGCGCTTGAGCTTGGGGGCATTGACAAACGTGCCTTTCCCCTGCCGCTTCGTTAGATAGCCCTGCTGGACGAGCTCCTCAATAGCGCGTCGCACGGTAACGCGGCCAACTTTATAGTTCTCAGCCAATTCGAATTCGTTGGGTATCCGCGCGCCCGCCTTGTAGGCACCGGAGCTGATTTCGTTTTTAATGATATCGATAACCTGTTGGTACAGCGGTATCGCTGCTTTACCGTCAGTTAGCCCTTCAGTCGGTGGCATATACCCTCTCCCAGCACAATTACGTCTAAAACGGGCTTAAGGGCATTCAACAAGCCCTTAAGCCCGCATTAGCATTAAGTATGCTTGCTGCCGCACCAAAATGTCGGGTATTTACTCATCAGACCCGAAAAACGCGCAACTACCGCGCTCCTAAGAAAGCGTGAGCAGCTCCGGCAGCTGGTCGATAATCTTGTCCGCGGCATCCTGGCTAAAGCCAAAGCGTTCCTCGCGCTTGGCAATGACTGTCAGACCGGCTCGCTTGCCGGCAGTGATGCCAGGCACCGAGTCCTCAACGCAGCAGCAGCGATTCGCGGGCAGCCCCAGCAGATCCAGCGCATGCAGGTAAATGTCGGGCTCGGGCTTGCTCTCCTTAAACTGCTCGCCGCTCACCACATACTCAAAGGCATCCGACAGCCCGCATGCATCGAGCACTTCCTCGATGCTGTCCATGGGAGACGAACTCGCCAGCGCCACGCGAACGCCGCGGCGCGGCAGCTCTCGAATCGTATCAACGGCGCCTGGGTTAATCAAAGCCTGATAGTCGCGCGGACGCTTATGAGCCCATTCGTCCCAACGGGCCAACGCTTCCTCCCCAGTGAAATGCCCCTTACCGGCGCGCTCAAACCAATCGACCAGCATATGCAGGAAGAACTGATGCGAGGTACCGACCTGCCCATTCAACTCCTCTTGTGTCAGATTAAGCCCAAGCTCCTTGGCAAACGCGGCTGTCTCGCCCAGGTAGTAATACTCGGTATCGACAATGACGCCGTCCATGTCAAAGATAACGGCGTCGAACGGAAATGCGGACACGGCACCCTCCCTAACAAAAGGACGCCCGCGAGCAGGCGCCCGAGCCATGCATTAATCGGCGATTCTACCCCAGCAGCTTATCCAGCGCCACTGCAATACCATCTTCGTTGTTATTGGCGGTCACCATCTGGGCCACAGCCTTAACCTCATCGACGGCGTTGCCCATGGCTACACCGGTGCCGGCCCACTCAATCATGGACTTGTCGTTCTGGCCGTCGCCAAACGATACGACCTCGCTGGCATCGATGCCGAGCTTGGGCAGGGCGCCCTCGAGCGCACGGGCTTTGTCGATACCGGGCGCCGTGTACTCAAAGTACCAGTCGGCCGTAAACATGCCCGAAAGCGTCTGCTTAAAGGGCGCATACATCTCCTCATAATGCGCCTGCAGATAGGCCGGATCGCCCGCCGTCAGCAGCTTGTCCACGGGATAAGCATCAGCGACCTCATGCAGGCTTTCCACCTCGCGAATCTTAAGATCGCACGCGTCGCGCTCATACTTGACGATATTCTTCTGCGAGCCGTCAGGCAGCGTGATCATGCAATGGTACGAATCCTCGACGTGCAGATCGCGACCGAGCGAAATCATAGGGATCACGTCATAATTACGCAGGTGATCAATCAGGCGATGCAGTTCGTCAGCCGGCATGGCCTGGTCAAAAAGGACCTCATCGGTCTGGGCATCGACGACGTGAGCGCCGTTAAAGGCCACCAGCAGACCGTCATGGTTTTGAAGGTCGAGCTCCTGCGCCAAGGCGTGCAGCCCCCATGCGGGACGGCCCGAAGCCAAAATGAGCTTAATGCCCGACTCCTGCGCCGCGAGCAGCTTCTCGCGCGTACGCGGGCTAATCACTTTCTGATCGTTGGTAAGCGTACCGTCGATATCCATCGCGATGGCTTTGATTGCCATATATGCCTCCTTGCATCGTTTTTATCGCGCACTATCTTATCCGAGCCGGGGCACGTTCGCACAGCGCGCGTATGACGGTTGCAAAACCACCCCATTTGAAACAAAGGCAAAAAAGTACTTGCAAAGACGCGTTCCGACATATAAGTTCATAAAAGACCGCCTTTGCGGTTTTAAGTAGATCGAGCATATGAAGTTTGAGTTTTAGCGTGTAAGAGAAGGAAGATCGGCAAAGTACAACCCCAAACGCAATGACAACTTAATGAGGTAACTGCCACATGTGAGGCACCCAGGGCATTGCTGTCTCGATTTTGAGCACGATGCCTTCCGTCTTGCATGGGCCGTTCCATCCCGCCCCTGCAGCAACTGCCTCACGGGCTCATTGAAAACCGCATAGCACCCCAACGTCAGCACATCACCCACGGCAAGCACATCACTCACGACAACCAA
>CABUVB010000150.1 GCA_902494815.1 uncultured Collinsella sp.
CGTTGCGGGCAACGTCGATGGCCACGTTGCCGCCGCCCACCACAATGGTGCGGCCGGACAGGGTATCGATCTTGCCGCTGTTAACCTCGCGAAGGAAGTCGACGGCCACGGTCACGTCCTCGGCACTCTCGCCCGGAATGCCGGCAAGGCGGCCGCCCTGGCAGCCAATGGCAACGTAGAAGGCCTTAAAGCCCTGCTCGCGCAGCTCGTCGAGCGTCACATCGCGACCGACCTCAACGCCATAGCGGAACTCGGCACCCATCAGGCGAATGATCTCGACCTCGGCCTCGATAACATCCTTCTGCAGCTTAAAGCTGGGAATACCGTAGGTGAGCATGCCGCCCGGGCGCTCGTTCTTCTCGAATACGACGGGCTTGTAGCCCTTCTCGGCCAGATAGAAGGCACAGGACAGGCCGGCCGGACCGGCACCGATAATGGCAATCTTCTGATCGAAGCCGCCAGCGCGCGTCGGCGTCACCACAGGTGGGACATAGCGGGTCGCGGCATCCAGATCGCGCTGAGCGATAAACTTCTTGACCTCGTCGATAGCCACGGCGGCGTCCACACGGCCGCGAGTGCAGGCATCCTCGCAGCGGCGGTTGCACACGCGGCCGCAGATGGCGGGCAGCGGGTTCTCACGCTTGATGAGCGCCAGTGCCTCGTCATAGCGACCCTGAGCCGCGAGCTTCAAATAGCCCTGAACGGCGACATGCGCGGGGCAAGCCGTCTTGCAGGGCGCGGTGCCGGACTCGTGCGTCTCGATACGGTTATCGTTGCGGTAGTTGGGCGACCACTTGGTGTGGTCCCACTTGGTGGCATCGGGCAGCTCCTGGCGCGGATACTCGGGTACGCGGCCGCCGGCCTTTTTGCTGCAGAGCTTTTGGCCCAGCTTGGCGGCACCGGCCGGGCACACCTCAACGCAGCGACCGCAGGCCACGCACTTGTCCTTCTCGACCTTGGCGACATAGGCCGAGCGCGACAGGTTGGGCGTGTTGAACAGCTGCGAGGTGCGCAGGGCATAGCACACGTTGACGTTGCAGTTGCAGATGGCGAAGATTTTGTTCTCGCCGTCGATGTTGGTGATCTGGTGCACAAAGCCGTTGTCCTCGGCCTGGCGCAGGATGTCGTAGACCTCGTCGCGCGTTACATAATGGCCGCGGTCGGTCTCAACCACATAGTCGGCCATATCGCCCACGGCAATGCACCAGTCGGCGGGGTCGTCGGCGCAGCCCTCACCCATCACGCGACGGCTCGCGCGACAACTGCAGGTGCTAGCGGCATATTTGCCATCGTATTTGTCGAGCCAATGCTCGATATGCTCGATCGGCACCGAGGTGCTCGCGGCGTCGATAGCCTTCTCGACCGGAATGACATGCATGCCGATGCCGGCGCCACCGGGCGGCACCATCGGCGTAGCCTTGGACAGCGGTCCCTTGGACGCCTGCTCAAAGAACTTGGCATAGACCGGGTGCTCCTCGAGCTGGCTCACGCGCATGTTGAGGAACTCGGCGGAACCCGGCACCAGCATGGGCAGCACCCACTGCTTGGCGCGCTCGGGGTTTTCCCAGTTGTACTCGAGTAGGCCCGTGTAGCTCATGTCGTCGAGCATCTTCTCGATATCGGCCTCGGGCATGCCGGTGAGCTTGACCATCTCGGGCAGCGTATAGGGACGGCGCATCTTCATCTTGCAGAGCACTTCGGCCTGCTCGTCGGTTGCGGCCTCGGCAAACGACCAGTACTCGTAGCCCAGCAGCTCGTCGCGGTGCAACAGACGGTTGGTGCAGTGCTCGCACAGTTTGACGATGGCCTCGCGCGGATGCTCCGGTATCGGCGGCACGAACTCCGCGCCGATATCGGGCTCGGTATAGCTAATCCCCGGTCCGTTGAGAATCATGGTTGTCCCTTCTCTTGCCACAGCCCGGCGAGACCGCGGCGCCCCTCTTTTTTTGCAGGCCGGACATGCCCCCATGCCGTTCACCCGCCATTGTTGACATTGTGTCAAAAATAGTATTGACGAACCGTCAACAATATTCAAGACTGTTAGGCGAACGGTCAGGCAAAAGAGGATGAAAGGCGGCAAAACATGGGCAATAACACAGCAGGTACCTCTGTGGTCGATGCCGTCCCCGCATCCGATAGCACGGCAAAGCGCCTGACGGGCGACGAACGCCGTCGCGAGATCCTCGATGCCGTACGCACCGTAAGCTCCGAGCTGGGCGTGTCCCACCTATCGGTATCGGCCGTGACCAAGCGAGCCGGCTGCACGCGTTCATTGTTCTACCACTACTTCGCCGATATGGACGCCGCCGTCACCGCTGTTATGGACGAGGCGATCGACGGCTTTATCTCCGAGCTCGAGCAGTGGAACGCCGACCGCACCGTCGGTGATATCGAGGGCGCGCTCGACACCGTCGCCCCGCTCTTTAAGCGCCTGGTCGCCAGCGGCCACGAGCTGCCGAGCACGCTCACTTCAAACAGCGGCGCGCTCTACGGCGGCTTTTTGCACAACGTGGTCCAGCGCGTGGCGCAGTATATCTGCGACACCACCGTGGTGGACTTTGTCGCCCATCATGAGCTACGCATCGACCATGTCTACGAGACGTTCTACACCCTCATCATGGGGTTGTTGATGTATATCCGCACGCACCCCGATGTGCCCGACGAGACGGTCAAGGAAATCATCGCCTCGACACTCCACATCGAGGGCTATACCGCTAAGTATCCGGAGCGCAAGCCCCAGAACTGACGACATTTGGCCAAACTGCCCGCGATCAGAAGAGGGGCCGCGGGCGTGTGAAAGAAGAGCAGCATGCTGTTCGATGTTTGGGGTAGCGATACCCTTATCCACTGGGCCGGCTGGGCCATGGTCTTTATTGGCCTGATCGTGCTCAACGAAGTCGGCCGCCGCACCAAGCTGGGCGCGGCAATCATCTTTGGCGTGGCTCCGCTGGCCATGACCATCTACTGCGTCGCCATCGCCATCGGCGTCTCACAGGGCGCCGAGTGGGCGCTCACCAACCCCACCCATGTGTACCAGAACAGCTGGTTCCACTACGCCAAGGTGTACGCGGCGCTGGCCGGTTGCTGGGGCTTCATTGCCATTAAGTACCAGTGGGGCAAGATCGGCAAGGCGCATTGGTTCCGCGCGTGGCCGTTTGTGATCGTCGCCATCAACATCATGATCGCCGTCGTGTCCGACTTCGAGAGCGCCTATCACTTCTTTGTCCTGGGCCAGTCCACCTGGGTCACCTCCGAGGGTGCCACGCAGCTTGCCGGCTGGAACAACGTGTTCAACGGCATCGCCGGTCTCATCAACATCTTCTGCATGACCGGTTGGTGGAGCGTCTACGCCTCCGAGGATCAGACCGACATGTTGTGGCCCGACATGACTTGGGTCTACATCATCGCCTACGATATCTGGAACTTCTGCTACACCTACAACTGCCTGCCCACCCACTCCTGGTTCTGCGGCTTTGCGCTGCTGCTGGCGCCCACCGTCGCCGCCTTTATCTGGAACAAGGGCGGCTGGATTCAGAACCGCGCCTTTACGCTGGCCATTTGGTGCATGTTTGCCCAGGTGTTCCCGTACTTCCAGGAGGAGTCCATCTTTGTGACCCACTCCACGCTCGACCCCGGCGCCGCTACCGCGGTCTCGATCGCCGCGCTGATCGCCAACGTCGCCGCAATCATCTACATCGCCTACCGTGCCAAGAAGCTCGGCCGCAACCCCTACAAGCAGGATGTCTTTGAGGGCACCAGCGATTGGGAGAAGGCTACCGCTCGCCGCGCCAAGGTTGATTACGCTCACGCCGAGTAACGTGCCTGGCGCAAACATCGCTTGAGCGCGAAGCAGCATAGCCGGCTCCGCGCAATGCAACGTATTGCAGAGCCCCCGGAATGTGATTCGTTCGCGTTCCGGGGGCCTTTTGCTGCCGCGAGGATGCGGCCGAACGATGTGCTCAGGTTAAATCGGATCTTATATTTCGTATGCGCTTTATATGGCTCCATTTTTGGGTACAGTGTTGAGCCGATATTGCATTGGGGGATATATGAGCGATGAGACGTATGGCCGCGAGGATGCGGCCCAGGATGCGGAAGCATGTGCCGAAGCCCTGGAGAGCCTTGACCGGATCGCGCTAGACGAGCTCTCGTTTAGCGATTCGGCCGTCGACGCGCAGGACGAGGTGCACGAAGGCACTGAGGACGAAGACAGCGACGCCAAAGACGCTCCTGACGAAGCCAAAGAGGACGATAGCGAGGCCAACGACCAGCCCGAATCCGACACGGGCGAGGAAACCGTCTTGCTCGACAGCTTGCCGGCCGAGGATTCGCTGACCCGCGAGCTTCCTGGCCTGGGTTCCGCACCAGCCGTGGACGAGACCATCGCCATGGGCGATATTCCCCTGCCGTCCGTTCCCTCGGCACGCGAGGCCGAGGTTCGCCATCGCAAGATGTCGCCCAAGCGCCGCAATCTGATGGTCGCCGGTGTCGTGGCCGTCGCGCTCGTCGCCGGCGGTGCAGGCTATGCTGCCTGGAACGGATATCAGCAAGAGCAGGC
>CABUVB010000151.1 GCA_902494815.1 uncultured Collinsella sp.
GCTTTGGAGGCGGCGCGGCTTTGGCAAAGCGCACTGCGGGCGACGCTGGCATCCGAAGACGAGCGCGAGATCTTTTCGCCCGCACCGGCGCAGGGCACTGCTCGGCTGCGATGCGCAATTGCTCATCATCTGCGCGGGACGAGGGGTATGAATGTCGACCCCGACAACATTGTTATCGGTGCGGGCGCCCAGCTGCTCGATACCATGTTGGTTCAGCTGCTTGGCGCGGACAAGGTGTATGCGGTTGAGGATCCGGGCTATTTGCGTCTGACGCGCATCTATCAGGCTATGGGTTGCAAAGTTCGACATATCCTGTTGGATGATGACGGCGTGGACCTGAGCGCTCTGCAGAAAACTGGGACCGATATCCTTCACCTTATGCCGTCGCATCAGTATCCCACCGGTCTTGTGACGAGCATTGCGCGTCGCTATGCGCTGCTGAGCTGGGCCGCCGAGCGACCAGGTCGGTATCTCATCGAAGATGACTTTGATTGTGAGTTTCGCCTTGCCGGGAAGCCGATTCCCGCGCTCGCGTCGATTGATGCCGCCCAGTCGGTTATCTACACCAACACGTTTTCGAAGAGCCTTTCATCGGCGTTGCGTCTAGCGTACATGGTGCTGCCCGATGAGCTAATGGAGCGGTTTAGGCGCAACCTTGGTTTCTACGCCTCGTCGGTGAGCTCTGTTGACCAGGTCGCTTTGGCGCGTTTGCTGGAATCTGGTGATTACGAGCGACATGTGAACCGCGTGCGCGTTCGTGCTCGCGAGGCGCGTGATGGCCTGACCTCGCTTGTACGGAAAGCGTTTCCGGCAGGGGAGGTCTCGATCGAACACGCAGACGCGGGCCTTTACTGCACTGTGGTTGCGGAGTGCGAAGCGGGCGGAAGCTCTTTTGCGCAGGCCCTCACGCGCTCGAGTATCCCTTTTGTCGATATCAGTGACTGTTATTGGTGTGCCGATGGCGCATCTGTCCCTAAAAACTCAACTCAAATTCTTGTCCAGTATGACGATTTGAGTCCAAAAATGCTTAATACCTTGGAATTGCAGCTAATGGGGGGTGCTCTGCAATCTAAGTGAGTAGACTTTTGGCGTGATGGCGAGCGGGCAGTTTTGTAGCAAGCTATCTACCTGCGGTTTTGAAAAGCAGGATGACCGGCCTGCTCGGGATGTTCAAAGAAGTCTACTCACTTGCCGCGCAAAGCTTCTGCATGAGAAAAAAATGGGGTTTTCAACAGGGCTTCGTCCAGCTCTCGGCAAGCTTTTGGCCAGTTGGGGAGGGCTGTTGAAAACTTGGCAGTCCGTTCGGCGCCATTTTTGGTGCGTTCGCGCCAATGCGTGACTGACTGGGTTGAAATTCGTGTTTTCCTGTGCCTATGAAGGATCTACTTTGTGACATATCGGCTTTTAGGTACTGGCGTTTGCCTCCTCAAGTCCGCGCTTTGTGTCCGCCGCTTCCACGGCCGGAAGAAGACCGGCAGCGATATGACCTTGCCCGTAACCCGACGGCTGCGGTTGTGCTCGGCTTTCCGTTGTATACATTGGTCCGGACGAGAAACAAGCGGACTTGTCCTGCCAGTATCAGACAGCGGCTGTTTCTTGGTGAGCTCCCCAGGGAATCCGTGCTGGAAACGGAGCATGGGTTTTTGGTTACGTCTCCTCTACTGACGACATTCATCATGTCGCGGCATCTGACGGATCTTCAGCTTCTTTTGGTATTGGCGGAGATGTGTGGCTTGTTTGCGGTGTGTGCCCTGCCGGCGGCACTTGAGGCGGAGCTTTCGCATGCAATTGATTCGGGCGCGATTTCGACAACGTTCGGTTGGGTGCGCTGCCCGTCCGAGGACGGCACCGCCTCAAATTTATGGCGTCGAGACGCTTTGGTTTTGGGCGGAGACCTTGACCGTTTTTGTTCAGATGTTTGCGGGATGCGTTACGGCAATAGATTTATGGCGGTATCGCAACTCGTTCCATTGGGTGCCGCGTCGCCTTTTGAGGTCGAGGCGTATTTGCTACTTGCACTGCCGCGATCCCTGGGAGGCGAAGGTTTTTGCGGCATAGAGCTTAATGTTGAAGTGATGCTAAGCAAAAGTGCTCGAGCGATTGTGGGAAAGTCCCGTGTATATATCGACCTACTTCTTTCTTCACCGGACGGTAGGCGACAGGTGGCCATTGAATGTCAGGGAAAGGCCTCGCACGGACGCGCAGGGGATGGCTTGCGTGACGCTGACCGCATGACGGCCCTTCAGGCCATGGGCTACGATGTGCTTCTCCTGACACACAGACAGATATCGGATGAGGATAGATTCCGCGCGATCGTTAAGGCCATATGCAGGATGCTCGATGCTGAACATCGTGATAAAAGCTCAGATGAGCAAAGGGCTGAGGCATTACTCCGGTCTGAACTATTCATTGACTGGACAAAATTGGGAGTAATCGACGGAAAGATGCCCGCTAGACACAAAATGGCTCGATCGTGGACGGCTGCGGTTCTAAGTGAGTAGACTTTTGGCACTTTGGCGACCAAGCCGTTTTGCAACAAGTCATTTACCTGCGGCTTTATAAAGCAATATGGATGGCGTGCTCGGCAAGTTCCAAAAAGTCTACTCACTTAGTTTTTGACGAGAAGCCGATGCCGAAGGCGGTCCTATTTCAGGGCGTTAACAAGTTCGTGAGGCACGAAAAAGGCCCGAACCAATACGGTCCGGGCCTCATCGAGCTTGAGGTTATGTCTCAGGCGGTTGGCTTAGCCAAAGTAGCGCTTGAGCAGGCCGGCGAAAGCCTTGCCGTGGCGGGCCTCGTCGCGAGCCATCTCGTGCACGGTGTCGTGGATGGCATCGAGGCCAGCGGCCTTGGCGCGCTTAGCAAGATCGGTCTTGCCGGCGGTGGCGCCGTTCTCGGCCTCAACGCGCATCTCGAGGTTCTTCTTGGTGGAGTCGGTCACGACCTCGCCCAGGAGCTCGGCGAACTTGGCGGCATGCTCGGCCTCCTCGTGGGCAGCCTTCTCCCAGTACAGGCCGATCTCGGGATAGCCCTCGCGATGAGCGACGCGAGCCATGGCCAGGTACATACCGACCTCGGAGCACTCGCCCTCAAAGTTGGCGCGCAGGTCGGCAACGATGTCCTCAGAGACACCCTCCATCTTGGCGACGCCCACGACGTGCTCGGCGGCCCACTCGAGCTGGCCCTCCTCCTGCTTCAGGAAACGAGAACCGGGAACGCCGCACTGGGGGCACTTAAAATCCTCGGGCAGCTGGTCGCCGTCGAACTCTTCCACATAACCGCAAACGGGGCAAACAAACTTCATGATTCGATCCTTTCGATCGATGGCGATTGCGCGCTCGTCCGGTCCCGTAAGGGCCCTCTCCGGACGTGCGTCTTGACGAGTTCTATTATCCATAAATGCAACCAAATGTGAAGCCTATTAGGAATGATTTTTAATAAAACAATTTTGAGATATGAAGATGTTGATTGATTAACGATTGGCAGGCCGTCTTTGACCGCCGCTGAGTACAATCGGGCGAGCAAATGTTGACCTATCAACAAATGAAGGAGTTTCCTTTATGCATCTAGCCCGTCGTGCCTGGTGCCGAACATATCAGACGGTTTTTCGCATTGCATTGCCGATCCTGCCCTATACCGAGCCGCGCATTTTAGAGCATGCCGAGGATGTGCCCGCGGTGCTTCAAAAGTGCTCGATCCAGAAGGTCCTTATCGTGACGGATCCCGGCATTGCCCGTCTGGGGCTCACGGCACCGCTCGAGACGGCGCTCGCATGCAGGGGGATTGGCGTTACGGTCTATGCCGAAACGCGTGCAAACCCAACGGTTTCAAACGTGGAAGAAGCGGCGTCCCTGTATCGAGAGAGCGCCTGCCAGGCCATTATCGGCTTTGGCGGTGGCTCGGCCATGGACTGTGCCAAGGGCGTGGGCGCACGCATTGCGCAGCCAAACAAGCCCATCAACAAGATGCGCGGCCTGCTGCGGATTCATCGTCGCCTGCCGCTGCTCATCGCCGTTCCCACTACCGCCGGTACGGGAAGCGAAGTCACGCTTGCGGCGGTAATTACCGATGACGGGACGCACTACAAATACCCCATTAACGACTTTGTGCTCATCCCGCGTTTTGCAGTCCACGACCCCGAGTTTACGTGCGGCTTGCCCGCTTCCATTACGGGGCAGACGGGCATGGACGCCCTGACGCATGCCGTCGAGGCCTTTATCGGGCGAAGCACTACGCCCTATACGCGCAAGATGGCGCGACAGGCGGTGAAGCTCATCCACGACAATTTGCTTGAGGCTTATGAGCATGGCGACAACATGCGTGCGCGTCGCAATATGCTTTCGGCGGCGTATAAGGCGGGCGTTGCGTTTACTCGCTCCTATGTCGGATATGTGCATGCCATCGCGCACAGTCTGGACGGCAGATACGGAATTCCGCACGGTTTGGCCAACGCGATCATCCTGCCGCATATGCTTCGCGCCTATGGCGAAGCTGCTGCTCCTAAGCTCGCCGATCTTGCTCGCATGGCGGGCATTGCGCCGGCTACCGCGCAGGA
>CABUVB010000152.1 GCA_902494815.1 uncultured Collinsella sp.
ATAGGGTGCGCATGCATTCCACCCTGGACTACATGTCTCCAGTGGAATACGAGCGGCAATACGCTTGAGGATCCTTAAAAGAAAGTCCAGTTTATCCTTCCCACTCCAATGGGTACGCCTAGGCGCGGTCCAAGAAATCGTCCGCATCCCCATCTGACACTATTTCACCGCAACTTAGAAGGTGTCGGCGTATAACGCTTCACCCCAAATTAAATTGATTCGTTGAATAGACACATTACAAATCTTTAGACTTCGTTTAATCTACAAGTGGGTATTATCACACATTAAGCACACGTGAAAGGATATACCCATGTCGCTTACACAGTCAGCAGAGCGTGCAGCGCTTAACAAGCTCATCGATTATCTCGACGACAACCCGCAAGAAAACATCGACAAAATCATGGACCTCGTGAACAAGCTGGTCCCCAATCGCGTATTTCCTGTACAGCGAGAGGCATTCACCAATGTCATCAAGAGCCGCGGCAATTGGTATGACCTGATCATGCGTGTGTTCAGCCTTAATCCCCAGATGCGAACCAAACTGCTTAAGACCCTCATTGTCGACGCTAACCTGCTTGCTTGGCCAGAGCAGGAAAAAACCGCGAAAAGTACCAGTGCAATATTCCGTGGGCCATCCTGCTCGATCCCACGAGCGCCTGCAACCTGCATTGCACGGGCTGCTGGGCCGCCGAGTACGGCTACAAGCAGAATCTCTCGTTCGAAGACATCGACTCTATCGTTACGCAGGGCAAAGAGCTCGGTACGCATATCTACATCTATACCGGCGGCGAGCCGCTCGTCCGCAAGCACGACCTGATCAGAATTTGCGAAAAACATCAGGACTGCGTGTTTCTCTGCTTTACCAACTCCACGCTGATCGACGAGGCCTTCTGCGACGATATGATTCGCGTAGGTAATTTTGTCCCCGCCATCAGCGCCGAGGGCAATGAGCACACCACTGACGCCCGTCGCGGCGAGGGTACCTACGCAAAGATCGAGCACGCAATGAAACTCCTGCGCGAGCGCGACTTGCCATTTGGTATCTCCACCTGTTGGACCAGCGCCAATGCCGATACGGTTGCTACCGAGGAGAACATGGACTGGATGATCGGCGAGGGAGCACTCTTCTGCTGGTACTTCCACTTTATGCCGGTTGGCCGCAATGCAACCTCCGAGCTCATGCCCACGCCCGAGCAGCGCGAGCACATGTATCACTTTATCCGCGAAATGCGTGAGAAGAAGCCGCTGTTTACGCTCGACTTCCAAAACGACGGCGAGTTTGTAGGCGGATGTATCGCCGGCGGCCGCCGCTACCTGCACATCAACGCCGCCGGAGACGTGGAGCCGTGCGTGTTCATCCACTACTCAAACGCCAACATCCACGATGTGAGCTTACTCGACGCGCTGCGCTCTCCCCTCTTTATGAAGTACTACGAGAACATGCCGTTCAACGACAACTACCTCAAGCCATGCCCCATGCTCGAGAATCCCGACGTACTGCCCAAACTGATCGCCGAGAGTGGCGCAATGAGCACCGACCTAATCGAGAAGGAGTCACCCGAGCAACTTCGCGAAAAGACCCAGGCTGCCGCCGAGGCATGGTCACCTGTCGCCGACCGCATCTGGAACGACTCCGAAGATCCGTTATACGCCAAGCGTCACGAGGACAAGTCGCAGGGCATGGCCGATAGCGACATGCACAAGTTCGAAAAACAGGGCCGCACACTCAAAAACGGCGATTAATTCTGCCCTACATGACAAACGCTCAGAAATGAAGCGGAGCAGTCTCGAGGCTCATCTTCGAGGCTGCTCCGCCTTACCATCAAAACAGTTTTACTAAGTTGCGGTGAAATAGGGACTAGATCGGCCTTCCAATAACCAAAACAATCCCTATTCCACCGCAACTTCTTTAAGTTGTTGAATTATCGATGCTATTCGAAGCGAGATTCCAGGCTCGACAGGCCGTTGAGAGTCAGGTCGTTGGCAACCTCCGAGACGCGCTCGATAGGAACCGAGCCGTCAGACAGCGCCCACGTGCGATAGATACCGATAATACCCGACAGCAAAAACGCCAGATAGTAATCGAACATCTCGTCCTTGAGACCTTGGGGCAGCAGATCGCGCTCGGCAATCTCATGTTCGAGCGGCGCACGAAGACGAGCCATGAAATCATCGAGCGGAATATTCTCGATCAGCTGACGATTGAGCACTAAGTTGTTGCACAGTGCCTCATTAACGGTTTTAAAGAAGGTCGCCGCCGCGCCCAGGGCGCGCTCATTGGTGTCGCCGTCCATGGAAGCAAGCGTTTTCTCGACCGAGTCGACAATCATCTCCACCACATCGACGGCAATGGCATCGAGCAGGCCGTCAACTGTACCAAAGTGAACGTAGAAGGTTTTGCGGTCGACATTGGCCTCGCGCGCGATGGCACTCACCGTAATGTCTGCCAGCGGCTTTTCCATGAGCAGGCGCTCGAAAGCGGAAAGGATGGCATTACGGCTGCGAACGATGCGGCGGTCAAGACGCAGTTTGCTGGTTGCCATGGGCGTGTCCCTTCGATATGCGAGCATTCATCAACAGATGAGAGATAATCTACGTAAGAGGATTATCCCCCATACAGTACAAATATGCCCCGCATCATGAAGAACGCACGACTGCCCTACTGCGACTTAGGGTGCTTCTTCTTATTGAGTGCCGACGGAGATACGCGAATACCATCGCCTGTCTGGCGCACATAGGCTTTATGAGCCGGCTTAGCGGTCCCAGAAGCCTTCTGAGCGTGCTTCTTGGGATCAACGGTAACAGCATTAGTGGGGTACGGCTTAGTGGGCGCAGAGGGCGTCTGAGGCGTGCGGCCGAGCTTGCGCATCACGCGATCCCAGCGCGCATGGATGCTCTCGTTGTGGGCGCTCTTAAGTCCCAACAGGGGCGCAGCCAAAATGGTCGGCGCAATAAACGTAATGAGACGCCACAGCAGATAGCCGGCGGTCGAAGCCGACCCAAAGAAATGACCCAAGAACAATGCAAAGCCGCCCTCAGCGCCACCAGTTCCACCGGGCAGGGGGACCGCAGAGCTCAACAGCTGGACAAAGGCGCTCGCGGCCATGACCGAGAAAAAGTCGACCTCATGGTGGCCAAAGGCAAGCATCAGGAAATACGGCACGAGGTAGAAAAACGCGAGCTGCAGCATGGTGATGACCACCGTGAGCAGCATGGACGAAAAGTGGCCAGCCGAAAGCTTGAACTTCTCAGAGAACGAGTAGATCTCGCCATCGACAAACGTGCGCCAACCCTCGATCTTAGTGGCCGAGACACCAATGCGCTCGAGCCAATTGATGATGCAATGGGCGACGCGCGTGACGGTCTTAGGCATGAGCGCGACGGCGAAGATGCCAAGCAAGATGCAGCAGTGTCCACCAAAGCTAAAGACGCACAGCAGCGTCATGTCGCCGTAGCGTTCGGCAAAAAACGGCATACGGGCGAGCAGCAGGATAGCGCCCCAGGCGACCAGGCCAAACTGGTACACGATAAAACGCGTGAATTGCGTGGCGCCGGCCTCGCCCACGTTTTGGCCGGCCTTGGTCAGGCGATAGATCTGAGCCGGGGTGGAGCCCATCATCATGGGCGTCAGGTTGCCAAAGAAGATGCCACTCGCCTCGACCGAGATCAGGTCGCGGATGCCGACGGGCGAATTGGGATCGAGCCAGACGGCGATCGCATAGGCCACAATGCCAAAGAACAGGTACATGAACATGCAAAGACACGCGACAACGAGCCATGACGCCTGGACGCTCGACATAGCGGCCCAGAACTGCCCCATCTGCCCGGCTACCACCAGATAGACGATATAACCTACCAGCACGACGCCGATAAAGATGGCGCCGCGGCGTGCGCTCTTATTGTCATCTCCGCCCGAGGCCTCAACCTCGACCTGGGGCTTAGACGTATGCTGAGAGGACTCCGTCATGAGACTCCTTCTAACAGTCAAAATATCTTGGATATTGTACCCGTAAGGGCCATAGGCAGAACGCAAAGCTCTGGTTCAAACGGGAATTGCAGACGGTTGTTTGAAAATAAAAAACCCGATCTTCCATGGGAAGACCGGGTATCAGATGCGTGGTAGCCCGTACCAGATTCGAACTGGTGATCTCCGCCTTGAGAGGGCGGCGTCCTAAACCGCTAGACGAACGGGCCATAAGCCTCAGCAGAAAAGAAATGGTAGCCCGTACCAGATTCGAACTGGTGATCTCCGCCTTGAGAGGGCGGCGTCCTAAACCGCTAGACGAACGGGCCACATGACATCTGCACTGCCGTGCTGCGAGGAAATATATTACGGGACAAAAAACGTCAGCGCAAGAAGAAATTCCAAATTGCCGAAAAATTGTCGGCAGGTTATGGAACCCTTGATTATCAACTTCATCCGAACACCTCCCACATTCATCCGCACATGTGCGGATGAATGTGGGAACCCGATACCCTGAGGGCCGGACCGGCCGGCCCCGGGAGATCGGAGGACGGC
>CABUVB010000153.1 GCA_902494815.1 uncultured Collinsella sp.
TTGTGGGCAAAGAAACCCGAGGCGAACAGCAGCGAATCACCGGGAAGGAACGGGAAGAACACCACGCCCGTCTCGATAAAGATGATCAGGAACACGCAGCCGTAGGCCATAAGCGGGCCGGCGGCGATCCAGCTGGCGATCGCGGTGCGCGGGTCCTTAAGCAGCTCGGCAATAAAATTGATGAAACCCATGAAGTAAAACCTCTCAGTTGTGGGCGCGGATACGTCCAAGTTGACCAGTATACGGTTGCGGTGCCCCCTCGTGCGCAACCCCACAAAAGCATGACTCCATTACCAGCAAGTTTGCATAACTGACACCTGTCGCGCAATGCCGCCAAGATTGTCCTTCCTAATCCCTAGCGAATCGCTATACTTTATTGAATCGCATTGCCATGGCGCTAAGGGAGGGCGGCCGGTGAGCTTTATCAATACCATTCGCGAGGACATCAAGACCGTCCAGGCGCAGGACCCCGCCGCGCAAAACGGTCTGGTCATTTTCCTTTCGTACCCCGGCCTGCACGCCAAGTGGAACCACGTGCCCGAGCACTGGCTGTGGGAGCACGGTCATCGCTCGCTCGCCCGCGTGCTCTCGCAAATCACCCGCCACATCACCGGCGTCGAGATTCACCCTGCCGCGCAGATTGGCAAGCACTTCTTTATCGACCACGCCATGGGCGTCGTCATCGGCGAGACCACCATTGTGGGCGACAACTGTGTGCTCTACCAGGGCGTCACGCTCGGCGGCACCGGCAACGAGACCGGCAAGCGTCACCCCACCCTGGGCAACAATGTCACGGTGGGCACGGGCGCCAAGGTGCTCGGCAACATCCGCATCGGCAACAACGTCAAGATCGGCGGCAACTCGGTCGTCGTTAAGGACGTCCCCGACAACTGCACCGTCGTGGGCGTGCCGGGACGTATCATCAAGCGCAACGGTTGCCGTGTGTTCGAGGAGAGTTTCGACGCCAAGCAGCATCGCGAGTACATGCCCGATGACGCCGCCGAGCAGTCCGCCCTCAACCGCCAGGGCATCACCGAGAATGCCCGCCGCGTCAAGGAACTCGAGCGAGAGGTGGCCGAGCTCAAGGCCCTCGTCGCCAAGCTCGTGGACGAACGCTAGGAACGCAAGCGGCACAAAACGACATCGGCATCAACGCAAAGGCGCGCCAGAGGATTCACCCCCGGCGCGCCTTATTTGTGATGTAGCAAAGAGACTGTCCCTTTGTCACATTATGCGAACTGGCTCAGATAGAGGTCGGCGTAGGCACCCTCGGCTGCGAGCAGCTCCTTATGCGTGCCCTGCTCGATGATGTTGCCGTGGTCCATGACCAAGATCAGGTCGGCGTCCACGATCGTCGACAGGCGGTGCGCGATCACAAAGCTCGTGCGCCCGCGCATGAGCGCGTCCATGGCACGACCGATGGCAAGCTCGGTACGCGTATCCACGCTTGAGGTCGCCTCGTCCAGGATGAGAATCGCCGGGTTATTGAGCAGCACGCGTGCGATGGTCAGCAGCTGACGCTGGCCCTGGCTGATGCTCTCGGCATCGTTGACCACGCGCGTGTCGTAGCCCTGCGGCATGGTGCGCACAAAGAAGTCGACCTGCGCGGCACGAGCGGCCGCGACAATCTCCTCGCGTGTCGCCTCGGGGCAGCCGTAGGCGATGTTTTCGGCAATCGTGCCATCGAACAGCCAGGCGTCCTGCAGCACCATGCCAAACTGCTGCCGTAGCTCGCCGCGGTCCATGCGGCTCGTATCCACACCGTCGAGCGTAATGCGGCCGCCGTCGATCTCGTAAAAGCGCATGAGCAGGTTGATGAGCGTCGTCTTGCCTGCGCCCGTGGTTCCCACCACGGCAATCTTCTGGCCCGGCTCGGCGGTAAACGACACGTCGCGCATAAGCGGCTTGTCGGGCGAATAACCAAAGCGCACGTGCTCAAAGGAGACGCGGCCCTCCACGCGACCCGGCAGCTTGGCGGCCTCGTCCGGCAGCGGATCGGCCTCCATCTCGGGCTCATCGAGCAGGTCGAACACGCGCTCCGCACTCGCCAGCGCGCTCTGCAGCGAGTTGAAGGTAAACGACAGCTGCGTCATGGGTTCGGACGCCTCGTAGATAAACTGGAAGAACGCCTGGAACACGCCGACGGTCATGTGACCGGCAACCAGCATGCTGCAGCCCACGAGCGCAATCACGATCTGCGCCAAACGGCCGATAAAGCGCACCGCAGGGCCGACGGCATTGATCATAAAGTCGGCCTTGGTGCTCACGCGCGCCAGCTCGCCCGAGGCCTCGTGCACCTCGGCAGAGCTCTGGTGCTCGCGGTTGAATGCTCGAATCACCAGACGGCCCGAGTAGCCCTCCTCGACCGCGCTCGTGATTTTGGACACCCACTCCTGGCGCTCGCCGGTCACGTCATGTGTGCGGCGCGAGACCACTTTGGTCACCAGCAGCGACAGCGTCATAAAGAACAAAAAGACCAGCGTGAGCGGCACGCTAAACACGAACATCACGCTCACGGCGCCCACCACGGTACCGATCGACACCAGCAGCTGCAGCAGTCCGCGCTGCATGCTCTCGGACATCTTGTCCAAGTCGTTGGTTGCACGGCTGACGACCTCACCGGGACGATGCGCGTCAAAGAAGGCAAGCGGCAGACGGTTGAGCTTTTGTGCGATGCGGTTGCGTAGACGCAGGTTGAGGCGTTCGGCCACGCTCGACATCAAAAAGCTCTGGAGCGCGTAGAACGAGGCAGCGGCCGTCCAGATCATAAAGTAGATGAAGATAGTCCTGCCGCAGTTCTCCCAAGTGATGTTGAAGGTGGTTCCGTTGGCAAACGCCACCTGAATGTGGCCCCACAGCTCATCGATCACGCGGGCGCTATATGCCGGCGCAGCGGTGTTAAAGATGGCATAGAACACAATGCTCGCGAACACGATATAGAAGCGCCAGTGGTCGCCGGCAGCCTCGCTCCACAGGCGGCGCACCGTCGCCCAGGTGTCGCGGGGTTTCTCGTCCTCGTCCTCGTCGTCCACATCGCGCATGCGCTCTGCCTCGGCGCGGGCGCGCTCGTCCTCGGCGCGCTCGTTTTCCTCGTAGAGCGCTTGGCGGCGAGCCTCGCGCTCGGCTGCAGCCTTGGCGGCCTCGTCCAGCTCGGGTGCTACGGCAGCCGTTTCCTCAACCAGTCCCGCGGCAACGGCGTCATCAACGCTGGCCTGCTTCTTGAGCTCCTCGGCCATGCTACTCACCTCCCTTCATTTGCGATTCCGCGATGGCGCGGTACACCTCGCAGGTTTCCATAAGCTCGCCATGCGTGCCCAAGCCCACAACCTCGCCATCCTTGAGCACGACAATCTGGTCGGCGTGCAAGATCGTCGAGATGCGCTGCGCGATGATGAGCACCGCAGCGTCACGCGTCTCGTCTTGCAACGCATGGCGCAGGGCGGCATCGGTCTTAAAGTCCAAGGCCGAGAAACTGTCGTCGAAGATGTACAGATCGGCATGCTTCATGAGCGCGCGAGCAATTGCCAGGCGCTGGCGCTGGCCGCCTGAAAAGTTCGTACCGCCCTGCGCCACCGGGGTATCGAGCCCCTGCGGCTGATCGAGCACAAAGGTGCTCTGGGCAACCTGGAGCGCATGAAGCATGTCGGTCTCGGTCGCGTCCTCGTTGCCAAAGCGCAGATTACTTGCCACGGTGCCCGAGAACAGCCACGCCTTCTGCGGCACATAGGCGATGTGCCCACGGATCTCATCTTGCGAAAGGTCGCGCAGGTCAACACCGTCCAGGCGAATGGCGCCCTTGGTAGCATCGTGGAAGCGCAGCAGGAGCTTGGCCACCGTCGACTTGCCCGAACCCGTCGAGCCGACGATTGCGGTCGTCTGACCGCGACGACAGGCAAAACTCAGGTCGCACAGCGTGTCCTCGTCGGCATCGTCAAAGCGAAACGACATGTGGTCGAACACGGCCACCGCATCGGCTTCGTCTTGGGGCTCGCGCGCCCCGTCATCCAGCGTGCGCTCGCCATCGACGATGCTCGGCTCAATCTCCAACACCTGCTGCGCACGGTTCAGGCACGCGGCAGCACGCGGAAGCGTCAGCACCACCATCTGCGCCATCATCACAAAGAACAGGATCAGAATTGCATACTCCAGCACCGCCGAGATACTCGCAATCTGCATCGCATGGGCGCCCACGCGGTTGCCACCCACCCACAGCACCGCCACCTCGGCGATGTTCATCAAAAAGAAGCTGGAGCTGTCGAGCCCCACAAACAGGTGGTTGACTTTGATGGCGTTGGCGGCGTAGTCGCTAAACACCTCGTCCAGGCGCCGCTCCTCGTGGCGCTCCTTGTTAAACGCACGGATGACGCGCACGCCCACGATGTTTTCGCGCAGCACCACGTTCATGCGGTCGATAAAGCTCTGCAAGCGCATAAAGATCGGAGCCGCGTTGGCAACCGTAAA
>CABUVB010000154.1 GCA_902494815.1 uncultured Collinsella sp.
ATCGGGTCGTATCCCAAAGCGCTGCGTAGCTTTTTGCGGAGTGACGAGATGTGAACGCGGGTTGCGTTGCTAAAGCTGTTCACGCTGCTATCCCAAACGTGCTCGATAAGCTCCTCTTGGCTTACCGGTCGCCCCTGATTAAGCATCAGGTATTCCAAGATTCCCGTTTCCTTGCGTGTAAGAGATAGAGCCTCACTGTCCACGGAAGCGATGCGCGCCTTGGTGTCAAAGCTGAGCTTTCCGCAGGCTAATACTATGTCGCTTTGTGTAAAGCGTCTTAGGGTAAGGCTGCGAATCCTTGCCGCAAGCTCGTCCAGATGAAACGGCTTGGTGAGGTAATCGTTGGCGCCGGCATCGAGTCCGGCAACTTTATCGGATACTTCGCCACGTGCGGACAGAATCAGTACCTTAGTCTCGCAGTCAGTTTTCCTAAGTTCCCTGAGTACGGTCGTGCCGTCGATACGGGGAAGGTTGAGGTCGAGTACCACGAGGTCGAAGGCCTCAACGTTCAGTAAGTCGAGCGCCTCCTGTCCGTCGTGACAGCAGTCGACGCTGTACGCCAAGTTTCGCAAGCTGCGCGCGATTGCATCACACAGCGCCCGCTCGTCCTCGACGATCAAAATACGCATAACAGTCTCCTTGCACATTCCAAATCGCGCTTAACACGGATTTTATAGTCGATATGGTCCAATGGTCACGTAACGAAAGGAGTGGTTGGGTTGTTCAAAGCGGTAAAACCCGTGGTACAGGTCGCTTTGTTGATCGTCGGAATTGTCATGGTGTGCTTTGGTGTTATGCGTGGCGAGGCGGATGCCGTGCTGGCCAAAGCGATTAGGCTGTGCTTGGAGTGTATCGGAATTGGATAAAAGAGAAAACACTGCGTCGCATGTTTTGGCCCGATTTCGCGGATTCATTCAGGCGGCGGCGACGCTCATCACCAACATTCACCTGCCAAACTTTGCCAAAGGCGGCATCTATCAGGGCGCGGGAAAAACCGTCTGCGTACCTGGACTTAATTGCTATTCGTGCCCCGCGGCATCGGGTGCGTGCCCCATCGGGTCGTTCCAGGCGGTGGTAGGTTCATCCAAGTTCAACTTTTCTTACTACGTCACCGGTACGCTCATTTTGCTCGGCGTGCTGCTGGGACGCTTTGTATGCGGCTTTCTGTGCCCGTTCGGCTGGCTGCAGGAGCTGCTTCACAAGATCCCCGGCAAAAAGCTTTCGACAAAAAGGCTCAAGGCGCTTACGTATATCAAATACGTTGTACTGCTATTTGCCGTGGTATTGCTGCCTGTGCTGGTGGTCAACGATCTGGGCATGGGCGACCCGTTCTTTTGTAAGTACATCTGTCCGCAGGGTGTGCTCGAGGGCGCCATTCCGCTGGCCATTGCCAATGCCGGCATTCGATCTGCGCTGGGGCAGCTCTTTACTTGGAAACTTGCCGTTCTCATTGCCGTGGTAGTGCTGAGCGTTTTGTTCTACCGCCCCTTCTGCAAATGGATTTGCCCGCTCGGCGCATTCTATGCGCTCATGAATAGGGTGTCTCTACTGGGGATTCAGGTTGACGCGTGCAAATGCGTCTCGTGCGGCAAGTGTTCAAGGGTTTGTCAGATGGACGTTGATGTGGTCCGCGCGCCCAATCATGCCGAATGCATCCGGTGCGGAAAGTGCATTGGGGCCTGTCCCGTCGATGCCATCAGCTATCGCTATGGCCTGGATGTGTCGGCGGAAAAGCTTCCCTTGACCGCCGATAAAAAGTAAACAAGCTTCGACAAAACGGAGGAATGACCATGAAGCTTTCTAAGATTGCGGCCCTGTTTATGGTGCCGGTATTGGCCTTGTGCCTTGTGGCATGTTCGGCGCCCGGTGGCAATGCGAACGAATCTGCGAGCTCCGATCCTAAGATCGCAGAACTCACTGCGCAGAAGCCGGCCAATGCCGACGAGGCCGCCGAGCTGTATGCGAAGCTCATGCAGAAGGAGAACGAGATCTTTTCGAGTGATAACGCGCTGTGGGAAAAGGTATTCAATGCGGCAAATAAAGACTCGGCAATGATTGAGGATGGCAGCAATTACGGCGATTTTCTGCTCAAGACCATCGACGGCGCCAAGGATAAGTTCACGGCGGATGAGCTTAAGACACTCAAGGCCGGTGCACAGCAGATCAAGGAGATCGAGGACAAGCTCGAGAGCCTGGAGAAGGAGTTCCCCGGCTGTGGAAGCACGCCGAGTGCAGGCGAGAGCGTCGACGCTTCGACCGCTGGCATGACGGCTGGTGCCAATGCTTCGAGCGAGGCGACGAAGTTCCCCAGCTTTACGGGCAAGGACCTGGATGGCAACGACGTGAACAGCGACGAGCTGTTCTCTAAGAACAAGGTCACCGTCATGAACTTCTGGTTCACCACTTGCAAGCCGTGCGTGGGTGAGTTGGGCGACCTTGAGGACCTGAATCAGGAGCTTGCCGAGAAGGGCGGCCAGGTCGTGGGCGTCAATTCCTTTACGCTCGATGGCAACAAGGGCGAGATTGCAGATGCCAAGGACGTGCCGAGCAAGAAGGGCGTGACATATAAGAACATCTGGTTCAAGTCGGATAGCGAGGCCGGTAAGTTTACGTCAAATTTGTTCTCGTTCCCGACAACGTATGTCATCGATCAGAATGGCAACATCGTAGGGGATCCAATCGTGGGAGCCATCAGCTCCGCCGAGCAGCGCGCAGCACTCGACAAGCTTATCGACCAGGCGATTGCGAATAGCGAGCAGTAAAAAATGCGTAAAGCATAGCGAGGATCGTGCGCCACTGTGCGAAGTAGTTCACTACCTTTCAAGATAAGCTCCACCATATAGAGGTCCCGCTCGGGACCTCTTTTTTGGGCGCCGCCCCGTTCGTTTTTTGATGCGGTTCCCTACATTCCTCACTGGCACCGGCAAAAAATGGGGATAGAGTAGGACAAACGCGTCGAATACGAACGGCGGAGGAGAGCGGGCAGGGTGCCTGCGCAGGAGAGGTTGCCGTCTATGCTGGAGCTCAAAGGTATTTGCAAAAGGTACGTTACGCAGTCGTTTACGCAGGTGGCACTCGACAGCGTAAGCCTGTCTTTTCGCGATAACGAGTTCGTGGCCATTCTGGGCCCTTCGGGCTCGGGCAAGACTACGATGCTCAACGTTATCGGCGGACTGGATCATTTCGATTCTGGCGACCTGCTGATCGACGGCATCTCGACCAAGGACTTTCACGATCGCGATTGGGATGCCTACCGCAACAACCGCATCGGCTTTGTGTTCCAAAGCTATAACCTCATTCCGCATCAGACCATTTTGGAAAACGTGGAGCTGGCGCTCACGCTCACGGGCGTGGGGCATGCCGAGCGCCGCCAGCGTGCGCGCGAGGCGTTGGAGAAAGTCGGCCTGGGCGAGCACGTTAACAAGCGCCCGAGTCAGCTATCGGGCGGGCAGATGCAGCGCGTGGCCATCGCCCGCGCCCTGATCAACGATCCCGAGATTGTGCTGGCAGACGAGCCGACCGGCGCCTTGGATTCCACAACGTCCGTGCAGGTTATGGACTTGCTCAAGGAAGTCGCGCGCGACCGTCTGGTTATTATGGTCACGCACAATCCCGAGCTGGCGTACCAATACGCCACGCGCATCGTCAACCTGGCGGACGGTAAGATCACCGACGATTCCGATTCTTTCGATGTCGCTGACGCCACGCGCCGCGAGGCCAAGCCTACGCGCAAAACCTCGATGAGCTTTGTGACGGCGCTGGGGCTTTCTGCCCGCAACCTTATGACCAAAAAGGGCCGTACGGCCATGACTGCCTTTGCGGGCTCGATTGGCATTATCGGTATCGCGGCGATTCTGGCGCTGTCCAATGGCGTGAACAATTACATCAAAAAGGTCGAGGAGGATACGCTCTCGAGTTACCCGCTTACGATCTCCAAGCAGGACTACGACCTGTCGTCCATGATGGGTGGGCAGGGGGCTGTGGACGATGGCTCGCCTGAAAACGTGGATTCGTCCGACGACAGCGCCGGCGGCAAAGCTAAGGGAACCGATAAGATTCCCGTGGTCACGGCCGTAAAGGACATGTTTGCAAGCGTTAAGTCCAACGACATGACGAGCTTTAAGGCGTGGCTCGATGCCGGTGGCGACGGCATCGATAAAGAAGTCAACGCCATCCAGTACGGCTACGGTGTATCGCCGGTTGTCTATCGTGCCGGCAAGGGCGATGAGAAGCCTGTCCGGCTGGTGCCCAACGCCATGACCGAGGCCATGAGCGGAGGTGCGAGTTCGGCGGCAACGGTGAGCATGGAATCCATGGGAACCTCGGTCTTTAACGAGATGATTGACGACCAGAGCCTGCTCGACAGCCAGTACGATGTCGTCGCCGGTCATTGGCCCACGTCTGCCAACGAAGC
>CABUVB010000155.1 GCA_902494815.1 uncultured Collinsella sp.
GCCGATCTGCGGAATTGCCTCGATGACGCGGTCGTCCTCGATCACCAGGTCCAGATGAAGCGGCTCGGGCAGCACCGGGTGCTGCGGGCCAAACGGAATAACGGAGCGATGTGCCATGGACCTTACGCCTCCTTTTTCTGCTTGTCGCGGACGGCCTTAGCGGCAAGCGCCGCGCGGACCTTGGCCGCTTTCTCGGGATCCATGGCGGCGAGCTTTGCCTCCATCTCGGCAGCCTTGAGCGCGGCCTTCGCAGCGGCCTCATCGTGCTGAGCATCGGAGCCGGCAGCCGCAGCGGGCTGAGCAGCGGCGCCCGCGGCGTCGCCGGCGCTCGCAGCACCCTCCCCTGCAGCAGCCGCAGCCGCGGCGGCCTTTTCGGCCGCGGCTTTGCGCGCCTTGGCCTCGGCGGCGGCACGGACCTTCATGGCCTTCTCGCGCGCGGCCTTCACCTCGGGCGTGATAACACTCATGGGCTCGGCAGTCGAGACCTGGTAGAAAAAGCCCTTAAAGTCGATCTGCATGTCGGTGATGGCAAGACCAAATAGGTCGTGGGCCTCATTTTCAAACGGGAACACCGCGGGGTAAAACGAGCTGATGGACGGAATCTCCTGGCACTGGTCGATGCCCTCAACCACCAGGTTCTCGATCGCATAGTTTCCGTCCCGCGCGATCTGCTCTTGCGCAGCGCGGACGTTGATAAACGTATAGACCAGGCGATACGATCCGTCGTCCACACAGCGCTCGGCATGCATCTGCACAAAGCGCGCGCCGACGCCCTTGAGCGCCTGGACATGCGGCAGGAGCTCGTCGATCCCGACGGTGGTATAGATTGCCTTTTGCATTACTCGGCCTCCTTTGCGGCGGCGGGCGTCCCAGCAGGTGCGTCGCCAGCGACGGGCGCAGAGGACTTCCCGGCAGGCGCGTCACCGGCACCGCCAGCCCCGGCCCCCGCAGCCACAAACCCGTCCTCGCCCAGCTCAACGCCACCGTCCCAGGTAGCGGCGCCGCCCACGGTGAGCGGATCGCCGCCGGCGCGCATCACGGCCTCCTTCTGGTCCAGGATGCCGCACGCCTCCACGATGGCATCGATCACGGTCTCGGGACGAATGGCGCACCCGGGCGCGTACACGTCCACGGGAATCGCGCGGTCCACGCCGCCGATCACGTTATACGCATCGTGGAACACGCCGCCCGAGCACGCGCAGATGCCGCACGCCACCACGCACTTGGGCTCGAGCATCTGGTTGTAGATCTGGCGCACGACGGGCAGGTTCTGGGCATTGACCGAACCCGTCACCAAAAAGATATCCGCATGTTTGGGGTTGCCGGTGTTGACCACGCCAAAGCGCTCCGCATCAAACAGTGGCGTGAGCGAGGCCAGCACCTCGATATCGCATCCGTTACAGCTCGAGCCGTCGTAATGAATAACCCACGGCGAGCGCGACATTTTATGATCCATGGATGCCGCCTCCTAAATAAACACGTCGACGAGGATGGGCATAAGGTTGAGCAGGCCAAACACCAGCGCCACGCCCCAGCCGAGCTTAAAGCAGCTGCGCCAGGTGCTGCGGGCAAAGGTGTTGTCGATCAGGACCTCGACAAAATACGTCGCGGCCATCACGACCAGGGCGACCAGCCAGCTCACCGGGTTGTCCCAAACAAAGAACATGCCCACCCACATCAAAAACAGTACGGTCTCGCACCAGTGCATGAGGGTCATCTTGGCCAGCGTGCCGCCGCTCATCTCGGTGGCGACGCCCTGGACGATCTCCTGATGCGCGTGATGCGAGTACGAAAGATCAAACGGCGACTTGCGCAGCTTGATGGTAAGCACCGCGAGCAGCGCGAGGAAAATGGGCGCGCTGTACACGATGATGGGGGCCGACTGCCCCGTCACGGCAATGGAATCGAAGCTGTCGGTGGCAAGGTACAGGCCCACGCTCATCAGCAGAACGGCGGGCTCGTAACTCATAACCTGCAGCAGCTCGCGGTCGGCACCAACCTGGGCAAACGGGCTTTGCGTCGAGGCGGACGCCAACACCACAAAGATCGCAGCGAGCGTAACCATAAAAGCGCACAGCAGCGTGTTGGAGCCCGACACAAAGATGCCGCCGCCCACGACGGTAAAGATGAGCGCGCACGCCATATAGGTATCGTCCATGGTGTTTACGCTGGCAGGGGCCTTGCGCAGGAGCTTGGCCACATCGTAGAAGGGTTGCAGCAGGCGCGGGCCCACGCGGCCCTGCATGCGGGCGGACAGCTTGCGATCGATGCCGTCGATCAGACCGCCCAGAAGCGGCGCCAGCAGGGCAAACGCCACGGTGCCAATAAAAATGCCCACGACGCCCGCGCCTTCGAAATACTTACCGCGTAGCACCGAGGGCGCGCTCATGGCAAGTCGCTCGGGCCCAATCCACGCGCAGCATAGCAGCGCAAACAAGATAATGCTGCAGCACACGACGCTACCCGCGGGGCCAATACGCTTCTCGCCAAGGGCGTCCTCCGAGTACCAATTGCGCTTTTCGGCCTTTACCTCGTGTCCCATCGAGCCACGGAAATGGCGGTAATTGTCGGTTCCCACGCCCGAAAGGTACACGTTTACGTGCGGCTTATTGCTCACGCGGAATGACGTCAGCAGCACTACGGCGATAAACGCCACGATAACCACCATCAGATACATGGCGTCCTTGCCGATAACGTACGGCACGCGGCCAAACACCATGGCGAGGTAAGGCGACACCAGACCGCTCGAGATAACCGGGAACGCCACGCAGCACAGAATCAGCAGCGCGGCGATGGTGTTGAGCGCCATCCATTCGGTCTTATGAACATTGACCTCAACGTTTTGAGCCGTGGGGTCGACGCCCGAAAGCTTGGCGAGCCACTTGCCCCAGAAGAAAAACGTCGCGGCCGAGCCGAAGGCCAGCACCATGATCATGAGCACGTTGCCGGTCTGCGCAAACGCCACCAGGGCGCCCCACTTGGACACGAGCATGCCAAACGGCGCCACAAACATACCCATGATGCCCAGCATCATCAGACGCGTCAGGTGCGGCATGCGGCTGAACATACCGTCCATGTCCTCGATATTGCGGCTGCCGATATGATGCTCGGCGGTGCCCACACACAGGAATAGCAGCGACTTGGCCACGGTATGGAACAAGATCAGGAAGATGGCGGCCCACACGGCCTCGGGCGCGCCGACACCCAGGCAGGCACTGA
Organism: uncultured Collinsella sp.; assembly: GCA_902494815.1. GTDB lineage: Bacteria > Actinomycetota > Coriobacteriia > Coriobacteriales > Coriobacteriaceae > Collinsella. The sequence continues at coordinate 3,220 of CABUVB010000155.1, forward strand.
TGAGGCCCAAGTTGGAAATGGTGGAGTACGCGAGCACACGTTTGGCGTTGCTCTGCGAGATGGCCATGAGGGCAGCGAGCAAAAACGTGATGGCACCCACACTCGTGACCATAAAGCCGGTCACGGGATAGATGGCATAGAGCGGGCTCAGCTTGACCATGAGGAACACGCCGGCTTTGACCATGGTGGACGAGTGCAGCAGGGCGCTCGTGGGCGTGGGGGCAACCATGGCACCGAGCAGCCAGGTATGGAACGGCATCTGCGCGGCCTTGGTAAGGGCGGCGAGCGACAGCAGAATGACCGGCATCACCAGCAGCGCGGATTGCGCGGTTCCGGCGCCGGAAAGCTCGATCATGCCCGAGATGGTCAGCGGCATGCCGTTAACGTGCAGATACATGAGTCCGGCCAAAAACGCGATACCGCCCAGCATGTTGAGGATGATCTGGGTGAAGGCGTTCTTGACGGCCTCGGGCGTGCGCGTGTAGCCAATCATGAGGAACGAGCACACGGTGGTGATTTCCCAGCCACAGAACAGCCACTCAAGGTTGTCGCTCGTCACGATGACGAACATGGCCGAGAGGAACAGGAACATGAGCGCCAGGAACTGCGGGCGACGGTCGGGCGCGGTCTGCCCGCGCAGCGCTGCCTCGTGCTCATCGTGGGCCTGGAAGTCCTTCATGTAACCCAGGGCGTACACACAGATTAGGCTGCCAACGATGCCGACGGCAAGCACCATGATCACGCTTATGTAATCCAGGTAGAGCGGCGTTGCGGTGACGGCTTCGGCCGCGGGCAGCATCATGGCCGCAAAAGCGAGCGAGCCCACCAGCTGGACTATGCCGAGCACCGTGGTGAGCGCGTTCCTATATTTGTACGCGTTGTACAGGATTACGACGCACAGGATGACGTCGATGACGGAGCTGATGATCGAGAGCACATGCGAGGTGTCGGGGGCAACCTCAAAGCTCTGCGGACCCGTGCCAAAAAACATGACGGCGACTACAACTGTCACCGCCATAATAATGCCGGAGCCTATGAGCCCCACCGCATCGCGAGCGCGGTCACCGCGCGCGAGCAGCATGCCCAGCGCCGGTACCAGCGGAAACAGGGTAAGGAAATACAGTAGCGTCATACCATCACTCCCCCATGCAAAAACGCTGCAATTGTTTAACGTTATAGCTCA
>CABUVB010000156.1 GCA_902494815.1 uncultured Collinsella sp.
AAGCACGAGCTCGTTAAGTGCTCCGTGCTCGATGGCTCCAGCCTTTCCGCCCGCGAAGCCGCCGTAGAGCTCGCTGAGCGCTGCCACGCCGAGGTCGTTCAGGTTATCGGCCGCAAGTTCTCGCTGTATCGCGAGTCCTCGCGCAAGGACATCGAGAAGATCAAGCTCGTCTAAGAGCCAATGATCCGGCGAGCCAACACATAGCAAGCTTACGGGTGCCCAAGTACTTCGGGTGCCCGTTTTTTATCGCTCGACCAGCACGCGATTGAGCCGCCCCTCCACCAAGCGCTCGTATAGGCGCCGCGTCTCGGGCTCGGGCACGCCATTGACCTGCTCCCTCAGGTGGTGCATATGCCCGCTGTACAGCTCGACGATATCGCGCCGCCGCCCCGCCGCACTGTAGACGCGCATGGCGCAGCGCACCATATCCTCACGCGCCGTTTCCTGTCGAAGCCCCGACTCCGCCAGCCAAATCGCCGACTGCAGATCGTTTTCTTCTAGAGCGGCATTTGCTCCCTTAATCATGCAATCGATGTACTTTGACTGCATAATGCGCCGCATGCGCAAAAAGTAGGTGGGATTACAGCCATTGGGAACATACAGCGGTCCGGCATAAAGCTGCTCAATCTTAAGGCACAGCTCAACTAAATGGGGCCCGCGCGCACCCGTGCGATTTCCCAAAATCTCGCGGCTTATCTGGTCAAACAGCCGCACATCGGTCTTGACGTAGTCGCCGTTGAGTCCGATGCATTCATTTTGGATGAGCACACACGACTTGCCATCCGGCGTCGGCCCCAAAGCCGACCGCAAGCGCGATATCGTCGAGTACAGGTTATTGCGGGCGCTATTGAACTCGGCATGGGGCCACAGCTCCATGGCCAGCGTCTCACGATCGACGAGCGCATCCATGCCCAGCGCAAGCCGCTCGGCAAGTGTCGCCGCCTTCTTGCGGCGCCACATTTTGTCCGTGATGGGAAACCCGTCGCGCTCGGCGCGAAACGCACCAAACATGCGAATCTCGATATGGTCGATGGTATCAACCGCTTCAACCTCGCCGGCCTGGAACAGGCGCTCGCCCTCCCCTTCCAAATCGTCGCGCAGCGAGTACCGCGACAGCTCGCGCACGGGAAGCTTCTTGCGTATCCTGCCCGCCGGCTCGCCCAGACAATGCATGGCAAGGCGCGCAAAGAGCCGATACGATGGCTCTAGAATCCCCGCACGATTCATGGACATCCAGGCTGCAAGGTCACTGTCTCGGCCCGCACAGGCCAAATGCAGCGCCACCATCCAGGCTTCTGCGCCACCAACCTGCGTCTGGCTTATATCGAGTAGCTCCGCTTCCTCGCGTACCGAAACCATCGAGGTGTTACGCAGATACGCCGCGCGCTCCAGCAGCAATGCGTTATCGCGCATGTACGCAATCGACTCCTCGGCAAGTTTGAGCACTTGGACCGCACGGAACTTTGCATTAACCGGCCGTCCCTCTGCCAGCGACTGCCAGCCTTCTAGCAACAGGCCAAACAGCTGAATCTGGTTGTCGCGCATGCGCACGGCAAAACGATCGAGCTCGTTGAACGCCGCGTCGTCGGTTACCGGCAAGCCGGAAAGGAGCCGCCGCGCCGCCAACACCATGCGCACCCAGATAGCCATCGCCTTAAGCCCACGTACGTCGAGCGCCTCCCGCACCACCGTCATCTCGTCGTCGCGCTCGTCGGTTCCCGCAAACGACCCGTCAAAGAGCTCCACCAGCATGCTATCGGCCTGTATAACAATCCCCGCGATGTCGAGCTCGCAGTCGTAGGCCCTGCTCGTTTTGAGCTGCTGTAGAACGCCGCCGTCATCTCCCTGCTCGGTCAGGCAGCGCTTGACCTCGATATGCGCAGACAACATATCGAGTGCGGTATGGGATGTCTCGATTTCTGGCACGGCCAGGTTCGCAGGAAGCCCAAGCCCGTTGTCCCCATAGCAAACAGCCGTCAGTGTCTGGGCCACCCTCCATGAAACAGGATCTATTTCGCAGGCCGCCCGTTCGCCCCCGCGCTCGATAACCGATGCCATATAGCGGGCGAGCTTTGTATTGGACACGCTGACCGCTGCCAGATATACGCCAAGTGCCTCGGCAGGCGTTGGCTCTGGAGCCGGATCGTCGGCACCGATCGTGCCCAGCGCTGCTCGGCAGATATCGGCCCCGTGCCCCGTCAGAGCCAGATCGACCCCATACTGCCCAGCAAGTTCAAGAACCGCCTCACGGTCCAAAAAGGCGTCCGCCAGGCCCATCGCCGCATCGCATCGGCCCGCCTTAAGCAAAATCCGGGCCGCCCTCGGAACAAGTTCGGGGCGAACCTCGGCCACCAACTTACGCAAACGCAAGCGTCCGTTATCCTCCGTGCCCAGACACGTAAAACTCCGCTCGGCGGGGTCCAAGCCAAAGATCGGGTAGTCGCGTACAAAGTAGGACTGGTCGACCATCGACAGCCTTACCCCACAGGCCTCGAGTTCTGCGATATTACCCTCGCCCATCAAAACCATGAGACATGCCACGCAAAACAGCGCATTATTGTCGAGCGAAGCCAGATCGACAAGTGCCGCGCCATATACGTTGACAATCTCATTTTCGAGCAGACCGGCTACGTCGCCTTGGCCATACAGACCCGTCTGCAATGCCGAAACGAGCTCGGGCACGCCCTGCGTGAGCTGATAAAAGTCGAGCGATGTGCTGATCGAAAACGCCGATGCCCACGCCGAATACTCATAGGCATGCACCTTGAGCATCTGCGCATTGATCTTAACCGAATCGCCCAGCCCGTGAATCAGCTGACGATTTGAAGGACGGCAGGAAATAAAGACCCCTACCCCCATAGCGCGCAGGCCGCGAATCCTGTCGATGAGGTCTTCGGTATCGTGCTGATCGAGGTTTGGCACATTATCAATTGCGATAAGGGAGTGCGGTTTGTCTTTGAGTTCTTCGGTAACCACCTCGAGCTGCATAAACACCTCGCGCCCAGTGGCGCGATCGGCCTCGATAATCCGCACGGGGCCTCGCGTCGGGTCGCATTTAACCTCATGGGTGTACTGAAGCAGCACCGAGGTCTTCCCAAACCCGTCGGGCGCATAAAGAACCACGATGCCGGCCTTTCGGCCCTTGGCGATAAGCTCATTCATCAAGCGTTCGCGTCGCACCATATAGCCTCCGCCTAACGGCATCAGCTCGAGGTCGTCTATACCGCTCAAATCGTTTACCATGCCCGCTCCTCAACTCGACCGTATGGACACTGTAGCCGCAAGACCATACAAGCCGCGCTATGAATAGAGCGACCTTGTGTTTTAGGTTGTCTTTTGGTACGCAAGCGGCAAGTTTTTGTACAGCGAGGGCCGATTGTTATTAATCCCCCGACTAATCGGTCTTTAAGCAGGTAAATGAGCTTGTCAGCTTGTCCCATCTAAGCGGCAGTGTAACGCAGATGAACAAGGTTCAGCCATGTCATTCAACTCGCCTAGCACCCGCTACCGTCTACGACCTTCTAGTGGCATTTTTGCATAGAATCTGGTATGGAATGAATCAAGCTGTTGGACATCCGGCATTCGTCAAGCTTGCGGCAAGATTTTGGTCAAGTGGGCAGAAAAGGATAGCAAAAAGGCCCCCGCAAAGCGGAGGCCTTAGGCAAGGCTATGTCGAGCTGCAGGATTCGCGCTACTCGCAGAGCGAAAGGGCGGCCTCGTCGGCAACGACAACGCAGTTGGTGTGCAGCTGCAGGATCGAAGCCGGGCACTCGGGCGTAACCGGACCATAGCACATGTCATGCACGGCCTGAGCCTTGGCCTCACCGTTGGCGACGACCAGGATCATGCGGGCATACATGATGGTCTGAGTGCCCATGGTGTAGGCCTGACGGGGAACATCGTCGATGCTGTCGAACAGGCGGCTGTTGGCCTGAATGGTGCTCTCGGTGAGGTCGACGCAGTGCGTACCCTTGGAGAAGTGGTCATCGGGCTCGTTGAAGCCGATGTGGCCGTTGTTGCCAATGCCGAGCAGCTGCAGATCCGGGTAACCGGCGTCGGCGACGATCTTGTCGTACTCAGAGCAGGCAGCGGCGGCGTCGGGGTTGGAACCGTCGGGCACATGCGTGTTGTTAAGGTCGATGTTGATGTGATCGAAGAAGTTCTCACGCATGAAGTAGTGATAGCTCTGGGGATCGTCGTGCGAAAGGCCGCGATACTCGTCTAGGTTGTAGGTGCTGACCTCGGCAAAGTCGACGTCGCCCTTCTCGTACCAAGCAGCGAGCTGCTTGTAGGCACCGATCGGGGTGGAGCCGGTGGCAAGGCCCAGCACACAGTCGGGCTTGAGGATAACCTGCGCCGAGATGATATTAGCGGCCTTGCGGCTCATAT
>CABUVB010000157.1 GCA_902494815.1 uncultured Collinsella sp.
ACGCTTGACCGGCTACGCGGATGGCTATGACCTGTACGCAATCGACATCGCCTACGACTACGATCTTGATCGCATCATCGCCGCTGGCGTGCGCGACGACCAGGCCTACATCGATGCCGTGGTGGCGCAGGTGCTGCCCGGTGTGCCGATACATGTCCAGGCGCCCCAGTTTGCCTGCAGCGCTTTTGTCGCCGTAGATGCCGAAGGCCGCGTGCGCACCGGTCGCAATTACGACTTTAAAGACGACACCTCGGCGCTGCTGGTGCGCAATCACCCACGCGGCGGCTATGCTTCCATCGGGTTTGCCGCCCTCAATAACCTGGGCGCCAACACTCCGCTTGACTCCATCACCGGACGCGCCGCGGCGTTGATGGGCCCGTTTGCCCAGCTCGACGGTGTTAACGAATGCGGCGTGTCCATTGCCGTACTCACCCTGGATTCCAAGCCCTGTGACCAGGACACGCAACGCCCCGCCATCAATACCTCGCTCGCCATCCGCCTGGTGCTCGACCGTGCCGCCACCACGCAAGAAGCTGTCGACCTGCTTTCCGCCTACGACATGCACGCTATGGCAGGACGCGATTACCACTTCTTTATCAACGACGCCGCCGGTGACGCGCGCGTAGTAGAGTGGGATCCGCACGATCCGGACCGCGCTTTCAAAGCGACTCCTGTACGCCAGGTTACGAACTTCTATGCCTGCTATGGCGACGAAGTGCTGCCCAACCAAAAGAATGGCGAGCTGGGCCATGGTAAAGAGCGCGCCGTCGCAATCGCCGATGTCCTTGACGCCCATGTCGGTGCCCAGAACGAGGCAGTCGCTTGGAAGGCCCTACGCGCTGCGGCGCAAGAGCCCAATCCGGAAGACATCACCAGCAACACGCAGTGGTCGGTCGTCTTTGACAACACCGAGCCCGCTGCCGCCATCACGCTGCGCCGCCACTGGGGCGACATCGATGCCTTCGCGCTGTAAGGAGCTGGCACCGTCGTCCTTACGCTGGCCTGACGTTGCTTACATTTCCATACATTTGAGCTAACACGTTTTACCCCCGTATCAACAGTGTGCGGGGGTAAACTTATGCGCATGTTATAACTTGCCCGGAAGGATTCACCATGCTTAGAATCGGTCTTCTTACTAGTGGCGGCGACTGCCAGGCGCTCAACGCCACCATGCGCGGCATCGTCAAAACGCTTATGACCAATAGCGAAGAGCCTATCGAGATTTATGGCTTTGAGGACGGCTATCAGGGCCTTATCTACAGCAGGTTCCGCGTCATGACGCCCGCCGATTTTAGCGGCATCCTCACCCGCGGCGGCACCATCCTGGGCACGAGCCGCACACCGTTCAAGCGTCTGGATACCCCCGAGGCCGATGGTGTCGAGAAGGTGCCGGCGATGGTCCACACCTATCATAAGCTGCAGCTCGACTGCCTGTTTATGCTGGGCGGCAACGGCTCCACCAAGACCGCCAACCGTCTGCGCGAAGAGGGCCTCAACGTTATCGCCCTGCCTAAGACCATCGATAACGACACCTGGGGCACCGAGCTGACGTTTGGCTTTACGAGCGCCATCGACGTCGCCACCAAGTGCATCGACGACATCCACACTACCGCCTCGAGCCACGGCCGCGTGTTTGTCATCGAGATCATGGGCCACAAGGTTGGCTGGATCCCGCTATACGCCGGCGTCGCGGGCGGCGCGGATGTCATCTTGATTCCCGAGATCCCCTACGACATGGATAACGTCATCAAGACCATCGAGCATCGCATGGAGACCGGCAGCCGCTTTACCATCGTGGCCGTCGCCGAGGGCGCTATCTCCAAGGAGGACGCGGCGCTGTCCAAGAAGGAGTACAAGAAGAAACTCGCCGAGCGCACGAGCCCGTCGATCGTCTACGACATCGCCAAGGAGATCGAGGCCAAGACCGGTCGCGAGACCCGCGTCGCCATCCCCGGCCACACGCAGCGCGGCGGCCAGCCCGACGCCCAGGACCGCATCTTTGCGACCCAGTGCGGCGTCGAGGCCGCGCTTGGCTGCCTGCGCGGCGAGTTTGGCTACATGATCGCCCTGCGTGACGGCAAGATGTGCCACATGCCGCTCGAGGAAGTCGCCGGCAAGCTCAAGTATGTCGACCCCCAGAGTGATCTGGTGCGCGAGGCCAAGGCGCTGGGCATCAGCTTCGGCGACGAATAGCCTCGGCCGAAACTGCTCTCATCGGAGACCCCAGGGCTTACCTCCCAAATCGTCCTCGGACATGTCAGGATCCCGACGTGCGCTTCGCGCGGCGGGATCCTTCCGTCCTGCGGAAAGATTTGGGAGGTAAGCCCTGGGGCCTCCTGCGGTAACTAAGGAGGCCGTGGCTATTCGTCTTCTTGCTGCAAGTGCGTGGGCTGAGATTTTGGGATGTTGCAGGCTCTTGGCTGCTACCTGCACTGACATTTGTCCTGAAATGGCTGGTCGTTAGGGGTTGCTACCGGTAGTTGCGGTAGGGTTGGGGCAGATTCTAACTGGAAATGGTGGTCGCTACCGGTTGTTCTCGGCATACTCGGCTCATTCGATTACGGTCACCACATGAAAGGAACTGTCATGGATCTTGCGATGGCGCAGCGGCTCGTTGATCGCCGCAAGGCTGCCGGGCTTTCTCAGGAGGCGCTTGCCGCCCAGCTGGGTGTGAGTCGTCAGGCTGTCAGTAAATGGGAGCGCAGCGAATGCTCGCCCGATACCGATAACCTTATTGCGCTCGCCGCGCTGTATGGCGTGTCGCTGGATGAGCTGTTGTATGGGGAGGCGGCCAACAATGCCGACGACCTGGAGGACGGTAGCGCCGGCACCGAGACAGCGGATGTGGCTGGCGAGGCCGAGGATTCTGCCGAGAACGCCGATTGCGGCGACAAACCACTTGTCGATATTTCCCTCGCGCGCGGCATCCACGTTATTGATCCCAACAAGGGCAAAGAGGTTCATGTTGGCTGGAGTGGTATCCATGTGGCTAACAAGCGCAAGGGTGAAGAGGTCCATGTGGGGCCGGGCGGATTGCATATCGATACGCTTGAGGACGATGGGCATAGCGTGCATACCAATGACGACGGCACCGTCACCATCGACGGCGAGACGTTTTCCAGCTGGAAGGAAGCACACGACAAGCTCGACCATCATGGCAAGCATTTCCACACCAAGGTCGGACGTACATGGAACAAATTCCCCTTCCCCGCGCTTGTCGCCCTCGCCTATCTGGTGCTCGGCATTGTCTCCGGCACATGGGCTACGGGACTCTTCCTCGTCTTTTTGATTCCCGTCTATTACGCGCTTGGCGACTTTATCGACCAACGCCACTTATCTAAGCTGATCGATGTCGTCTATTCAGTCAGTGCCGAGGCATGGTTCCTCTACATGTGACTCTGCCTGGGGCAACCCCATCCCGCCTGGGTAATCCTCATCACCATCCCGGTCGTAAAAGCACTCATGCGTTGGTGCCGTAAACAATGGAAGCATCGCAAACAGGCCTAAACCGCCCTAACCCGCCAGCAACACCCAACTAGTACTCCCCCGCCCATCCCTCCTAAGTTGCGGTGATATAGTTCCGGTTTTAGCCTTGAGTAGTCGAGTTTAGGAACTATTCCACCGCAACTTACGAATGATCGGAGCGGCTACAGCACAAGCGTCGGCGTTCGTTTGATGGTCCGCCACGAAAAGGGGCCATCTACTACGTTTAACTCGAAGGGGCCAACCATGACCGCCTTTTTCGAAAATCGACAGGCCTTCTACCTGCGGTTTTGTTTTTTGTTTTCCCGGCATGGTTGAGGGTATCCAATTAAACATAGTAGATAGGCCCATTTTGTGGCATACGACCCATTCAAGCCCTATCTCGAAGGCTAAAGAGAGCCTCTCATCCACGCTTGCGAGCGAAAACCAAATAGAATGAAAGGCAAATGAAAAGCCCGTTTGACGAGCGGAGGACATATGCGCGACGTAGCCGAAAGCGACTGGAAGCTGTTTAAGAAAATGCTTCCTCAATGGCAAGAACGTTATATGGAAAAGCTCATCGGCCAGTACGTTGAGATACTGAATGGCGACAGCGAAGCGTCCAGTAGATTTTGGGCACTAGAAGAGAGCCTCAATAGAAACAAGCTGTCCTCAGGCGTAATTGCAAACGACATTCGCCGCAGCACAATGCACCGCGAGATAGCCAATTTGCTTATCGACAGCGTGATTACCCTTGACGACCTTGACGGTTTTACCGAGGACATTAAGAGCTATGCGCAGCACTGGATTGGCCAGTAAGGGCACTGAGCGACAAATATCCCCAGCAAAACGGGGCAAACGCCGGGCCACCTATAGGCTGCCCGGCGTTTGCCCAGATAAAACCTGCCAAAATAAACCTGTCCC
>CABUVB010000158.1 GCA_902494815.1 uncultured Collinsella sp.
ACCTGGGTAGTGGCTCGCCCGCTTTTTCATCGCGCTAGCGCTTCTTTGGGATCGACCTAAGGCGAGCGAACCATAGGGCTGCGGCACCCGAGGTCAGGAGCGCGGTGATGCAAGCGGCGATGGGAACTGATCCTGTTGCCGGTAGGTCCTGCGGTAGGGTACAGCGTTGAATGACGCTGTCCTCGTCATGTGACTCAAGTTTATCGCCGCCGCCGTTGCGGCAAAGATCGACGCGCGCGCTGTTGGTGAGTGCGGTTTGGGGCGTATAAGCCGACGTTGCCTGCATGTGCACGACTGCGCCCCGAGCGTCTGTGCCAAGGATTGCTTTGGCATCGTCAAGGTCGTCGTGCTCATCTTTGAGATCATCGCGGGTCCAAGAATCCGCATCGCTTCGAGTCGTAAAGTCGGCGGCTACCGCACCGTATTCAATTCGAATGCCCGTTACGACGGTATTGGATGCAAGGTCGAGTTCTTTCGCCTCGAGTGTGGTGGATTCCGTGGTCGAGATATCCGCCTTCCAGAGGTGCCAACCGTCGTAATCGACGAGGCGACAGTCCTCACCCAGGCTCTCTTTTACTTCGTCGGACTCAAGCCAAGGATTTTCGTGCCCATCGTCAAGTGTCGCGTTTGCCGGCTCATCGACGTCTGTCGAGTCCAACGGCGTCGTGCGATACCACACGTTGCACAGACCGTTGAGGTCGCCGATGGCGACGGGGGTTTCGATTGAGATGAATCTCGCCGTGCCGTCTTTGGCGCACTCAAGATCATCGGTAATCGTAAACTCATCAACCCAAGTAGCGGAATCGTTTCGAGCATCGATGGTATAGGAGAAAAGCCCATCACTATTGGTTTGCGTCGTGGCGCGGTTTTTACCATCGCCGTTAGCCAACAGGCCCTTTTCGATAGGTTGGACAAGTTCCTGACGCTTGTCGACCTGCCCCTTGATCTCGATGGGCGCATCCTTCATCGCGACGGATTGGACTTCTCCCGTATCCTTTATTTCAAACGTTATCTCCTCGGCAAGGTCATAGGTCCGCGGAGACATCATTTCGCGCAACGAGTAGGTGCCGGGTGCAAGATGTTCGACGCGGTGCGGCTTGTCGGATGAGGTCCAGGAGTCTATTTCGGTTTTATCGGGACCATATAAGGTGAGCTGTGCGCCTTCCACTTCCTGCTCACCGCTTGCTTCGACCTTGGAGATATCAACCTTGGTGTAATCGTCGGATACGTTAAGCCGTGCTTCTACAACGGGTGTTTTCTGGTCGGCATAAGTAAGGTCGACAATATGGGATGTCCGATCGAGTAAGAAGCCTGCCGGCGCTTGAGTCTCGACAACCTCGTAGCGTGCGGTGCCAGATCCCAGCGGGAGGTCGTCCGCGCGTGCTTCTCCAGTTTCATCCGTCGTGACGGTAGCGACAGTCTCACCGTCGAGCGCGGCAATGCTACCGTCGGGGCGCACGATATCACCCGAGGCACGGATCTCAAAGACGGCGCCCGCGAGGCTGCTGCCGTCTACGGCATCGGTTTTAACGATCCTGATGTTTCCGGTCGCGGCGTGGTCATAATACGAGGCGATTGCAACGGGCGTTAGGTTCATGTCGGCGGGTATGTTTACCTCGATCTCTTCGTCGACAAGATAGGGCTCTTTGGCCGAGGTTTCGCGTACATAATAGGTGCCCGGCACGAGCGATTCGGGCAGTGTGACGGTCCCGGTCGCATCAGTCGTAAAGGTGTCCATTACGTTATGTGTTGGATACCAGCAAGTTTGTGAGACAGGTTCGTGATTGCTGTCGAGTAGTTGGAAGGTGAATCCGGCTAGTGGAACAGAAGCGCCTGTTTGGGCATCGCGTTTTACAATCTGGAGATGCGTCGACAAAGCGTGGTTGTCCACGATATATTGAAGCTCGGCGCCGTTGGAAATCTGATTGGCCCCGACGGTCCATTCCCCTGCACGTTTAAAACCCTCGGGGACGGTTTCCGGAACCTCGCGAACCGTGTAGCCGGCACGGTCGTATGGGACGGCTCCGTGGACACCGGCGGGTCGCTTACCTGTGCCGAACCATGCTTCGGGCTGGTCTTTGGTGGAGGCAAAGCCATAGATGTTTGTGGTTAGCGTGCCAACAACCTGCTGAGAGCTGTTGCTGACAACCTCGAAGACAACACCACCCGCCGGCTGCTCCAGGCCGGATTGGTCGCTATTGCCGTAATCCTTGAATTTGGAAATCTCAAGGTCAAACGCAATGGGGATATCGGAAATGCTAGATTCGATCTCGACCACGCCTGAATCGCCGAGCTGGTCGGCTCCAACGGTATAGGTCCAGCTGTCGTTGGATGGCAGGTAGCCCTCGGGGGCTTTTGATTCGTAGATGGTAAAGGTTCCTAAGGGGACATCGGCGAGGGTGGCCCGACCGCTTTCGTCGGTCGTGAGGATTTGCGCCCATCCAGGGGTTGATTGTGACACACACGTGAACTCTGCTCCTGCGAGTGAAGAACCCACCTGGGGGCCGGCATTCGTCGCGGCATCGAGTTTTACGATACGCAGGTTGATGGTGCCGGGCTGTTCATCAATGGCGACCTGCCCGCCGTCATTCCCCATGGTAAAGGCAATACGATCGTGGCGGGGGACATAGCCGGCCGGCGCCTTCGTTTCAACTAGGTAGTATGCCGTGTTGGGCAGAAGTGTTGCTTGCGCCCGACCGTTGCTGTCCATCTGGATGGTGCCGACATGCGCGCCGCTGGCGCTCTCAAAAATATCGAATGTTGCCCCGTCAAACTGATAAGTATTGTTTCCGCTGGTAATGGCGGCGTTTGCAGACTGTTTTTTGAAGGAAACAGAGACTGCCGGCAGTACATAGAGCATGTCTTGACGTTTGCTGCCGCCCGATACGGCTCCTAGATAGCGCCGCGCGCGGTGCGGAGCGGCTTTGATGCTTCCTGATTTTGCGTTGTCGTGGAGCCACCGCGCAGCCGCCACGACTTCATTGTCGGCGGTAAAGTGCCCGCTCTTGGTTTTGCCCTGAGCGGTCGTGTAGGAATAGGTACCGTCGACATGGGTAGTGCCGTTGAGCATCCACACGGCAAGCTGGGTTGCGGCGCGGGCGCGATCGGGTGAAAGATGGTAGCCGCCAAACGATGTGGCGGTAGGATATCCGTGACAAACGATTGCCGCGAACTCGTCGTCGAGCCACACCCAGCCTTGATCAAAGTTGAGCCATGGGCCGCCCGGCTTGGTGGGGCCGGGGCGCTCCTGGTTCATACAGTAGGCAATCGAGGCGTCTTGAGCTTCATACTTGCCGATGAAGAAGGGCCCACAATCATCGCTAATAGTGCGGAAGCCGAGCTGGTCGTAGCCATCGACGGCAAATGCGGCTCCCGGTGCCAGGCAGCCGAAAAGCAGGAAGAGGAGCAGGAGCAGCGGACCTGTTGCGATTGCGCTGTGGACAGAGTGCGTGGGTGCGTTGGACATGGCTGCTCCTTATCCCTCGTGCGCCGCACGGGGAGGCTGCGACGCGTAGGATGAGGCTACCCCCGAGGTTCATGCGGGTAAGTACCGGAGCCTGACCAAAAGCTTGCCCATTTCCTGACAAATTGAGCTCAAATACAACAATCAAGCAAAAGCGCAGGTAGAAGATAGGGAGAACAGGAGGCCAAAGGTCCTCATCTCCACAATTGGCGCGATTTTCAAACGATTCTCCACAGCTAAAACAAGCATCGACACCCTTGTATCGAACAAGACAACCGCGTTATACTATCCCCCACATATGCGGGCATCGCCAAGTGGTAAGGCATCAGCTTCCCAAGCTGACACTCGCGGGTTCGAGTCCCGTTGCCCGCTCCATTCGAATTTCAGGCACGGTAACGTTTCGTTACCGTGCCTTTTTCAATAAAGTGCCGGGACTCGAACCCGACAGGGTGCGAGCGTTAAATAAACGCGAAGCGTTTATAGCGAGCAGGCAAGGTCGCCGATAGGCGACCGCAGCCGGTGCGTATTTGCGAAGCAAATACGCAGACGTCCCGTTGCCCGCTCCATGGAGCAAGGAAGATTTCGGGAATGGTAGATTCAGCCTGCTTTGCTCCCACACTTCCCCGGATCTCGGTATGCCACTGAAGCCGGTGCGTATTTGCGAAGCAAATACGCGGACGTCCCCATGCCCGCTCCAATTCCAAAATGTTAGGTTAATGCCTGCTGCCCATACTTGCACCTGCGCACGGTACAATGGTTGGGTTACGACCAACGTGCCAATAACCAAAAAGGAGCCGCTATGATCGATCGCTATACCCGCCCGGAGATGGGACACATCTTCTCCCTCGAGAACAAGTACGCC
>CABUVB010000159.1 GCA_902494815.1 uncultured Collinsella sp.
TACTCCTGCACCAGCTCGGAGGTGCGATTCATGCTGAGCGTACCGTCGTGATGGAACGCCACAACCGTCGCGGCGTCCAGAAACGGCAGGCCCAGGTACTCGGCCATCAGGCGAGCAGTGAAGTACTCGCCGCGGCTCACGAGCTCCTCGGTAGAGTAGCCGCCCGAGCGGGCGCGCCCCGCAAAGGCCGCAAACTCCTCGCGGATGGGATAGGTGAGCTCCAGCTCGTCAGCGATATCAAAATAGCGCTGACCAATGTCCTCGAGTAGCTCCTCGCACGACACGTGATACTTAACGTGCGCGTTAACCAGGTAGAGCAGGTCGGTCACCTTGGTGTCGCCCTTAAAGCGGCGGCCGCAGGCGGAAACCACCACAAAACGGCGGGCAGGGTCGGCGTCGACGATGGCCTTGATCTTCTTGAAGTGTTCGGCGTCGGCGACCGACGAGCCGCCAAACTTGGCAATTTTAATCATGGGCTGGAGGTTACCTTTCTAAAAAGCCTCTGCGAACCTATTTTGCGCGCTCTGATACCATGGTTTCACCGATTGGGACCAAGGCATCCGAGGAGCAGTGTTATATGGGAACTTATCATAGTACACGAGGACGCACTTTATCGTGCTCAAGTAAGGTGGCAATCCGTACCGGCATCGCTCCCGACGGGGGTTTGTTTGTCTCGGACGAGCTCGGCACCCAGCAGGTCGATATCAGCTCGCTTGCAGATAAATCGTACTTTGAAATCGCTCAAGATGTGTTGGGAATGTTACTGAATGATTACACGGCCGAAGAAATTTCGGCGTGTGTCGACGAGGCATACCGCGGCACGTTCGCGAGTGAAGAGGTTACGCCGCTCGTCAAACTCGACGCTGCGCCGGGCGCTGACGCCCCTCAGACCTATGTGATGGAGCTCTTTGGCGGTCCCACGAGCGCCTTCAAGGACGTCGCCCTGCAGATGCTCCCCCGCCTCATGGCCCGCACTTCCGCCAAGGACGGCGGCGCTGAGCGCATCATGATCGTCACCGCCACGTCGGGCGACACGGGCAAGGCCGCGCTCGCCGGTTTTGCCGACGCTCCGGGCACGGGCATCACCGTCTTTTATCCCGAGGGCAAGGTCAGCCGCGTCCAGAACCTGCAGATGTCCACGCAGGAGGGCGACAACGTCGCCGTCTGCGGCATCCGCGGCAACTTTGACGACGCTCAGAGCGCCGTCAAGCGCATCTTTGCCGATAAGGAGCTTGCCGAGCGTCTGGAGGCCACCGGCACGGTGCTTTCGAGCGCCAACTCCATCAACGTCGGCCGCCTGGTACCGCAGGTCGTCTACTACTTTGCAGCCTATGCGCAGCTGCTGCGCGCCGGCGCCATCAAGGCCGGCGACGCCGTGGAGTTCTGCGTACCGACCGGCAACTTTGGCGATATCTTGGCCGGCTACTACGCCAAGCGCATGGGTCTGCCCGTCGCCAAGCTCGTCGTGGCGAGCGACAAGAACAACGTGCTTGCCGACTTCCTGACCACCGGCGTTTACGACCGTAACCGCCCGTTCTTCACGACCATCTCGCCGTCGATGGACATCCTTATTAGCTCCAACCTCGAGCGCATGCTCTACTTCCTGTCCGATGGCGACTGCGAACTCGTTGCCGGCCTTATGGAGCAGCTGGCACAGACTGGTCGCTATGAGGTTCCCGCCGACCTGCTGGCAAAGATTCAGAGCGTGTTTGGCTGCGGCTGGGCCAGCGAGGACGAGGTCCGCGCCGCCATCAAGAGCTGCTGGGACGCCAACGGCTACGTGATCGACCCGCACACCGCCTGCGGCTATCACGTCTTTGAGCAGGTCGCCCCCGCCGAGGGCGCTAAGGCTCGCGTGCTGCTTTCGACCGCCAGCCCCTACAAGTTCCCACGCGCCTGCTGCGACGCCCTGGGCCTCGACGTTCCCGAGGATGATTTTGAGGCCATGCGCGTGCTCGAGCAGGCGACCAACACGGTTGCACCGGCCCAGCTCGCCGAACTCGAATCCAAACCCGTCCGCTTCGAAGACGTCTGCGACGTAGCCGACATGGCCAACTACGTCGAGTCTGCAGCAAAAAAGATGACTACCAACTAAAACCCCTTATAAGGCGCCGGCGAAAGCCGGCGCACCTTCTTTTTATTTAGCTTTCGGGATAATGACGAGCATGCGAGCGGGTCTGGCCGTTTAGTTCGTCGCGAGTTCCGCACGAGCCGGAAAGCACTTAATGTGCTTTCCGAGCGAGCCAGGACTGCCCGAGCAGCGAACTAAACGGCCAGACCCGCCCAGGAGGACCCACATGATCAAAATCACCGTCCCAGCAACCAGCGCCAACCTAGGCATCGGCTACGACACCCTCGGCATGGCCGTCAGCCTCTACTCGCACTTCACCTTCGAGCGCGCCGACAAGCTCACCATCACGGGCTGCCCCGAGGAGTTCCAAAACGAGAATAACCTGGTCTATGTGAGCTTTGTCGATGCTCTGGCCGCGTGGGGCGAGACAGCTTTCCCCGTTGCCATCGACATTCAAACCGACGTGCCCGTCGCCCGCGGCCTGGGCTCCAGCTCCACCTGCGTCGTCGCCGGCATCATGGCAGCCGCCGCACTGACGGGCCACACCGTCGACCGTGCCGAGCTTGTTCGCATTGCCACCGAAGTCGAGGGGCATCCTGATAACGTCGCTCCCGCCATCCTTGGCGGCGCCGTCTGCTCCTTTACGCCGACCAATTCGCTCCCCCAATGTCTGCGCTACGAGGTGAGCGATCGCTTGCGTTTTATTACCGTGATTCCGCCCTACGAGGTACATACGAGCGAGGCGCGCAAGGTCGTGCCGCAGGAGATTCCACTCTCCACCGCCGTGTGGCAGATGGGCCGCATCGCCGGCATGACGCGCGGCCTGGAGACCGGCGGCCTTGACCTGATTGCCGCCGCCAACGACGACCGCATCCAGGAGCCCTATCGCCGCCGCCTCATCCCCGACTACAACGCCGTGCGCGACACCTGCCTTAACGGAGGCGCCAAGACCATCTGGATCAGTGGCTCCGGCTCGACCCTTATGGCCGTGACTGACGACACCATCGTGGCGAAGTTCCTGCAGGTCAAGCTGCGCGAGCAGTTCCCCAAGTGTGACACGCACATTCTGACGTGCGACACCGAGGGCGCCCAGATCGAATACCTGTAGTCGCCGTACCGCATACCCGCCGGGGAGGTCAGGGGCTTTGCTCCCAAATCGTCCTCGGACATGGCAGGACCCCCGCTGCGCACTTCGTGCGGCGGGGGTCCTGCCGTCCTGCGGAAAGATTTGGGAGCAAAGCCCCTGACCTCCCCTATGTTAACTTCACTGGCGGCGGCTACAGGGACCTACGCTCTGGAAAGTCGCCGGGCTGATGTTCTGCATTTTATTGATAGGAGCACTTATTAGAGGCAAGCCTCGGCGATGCGCTTTTTGAGTTCGTCGATGCCGGTGCCAGTCTGGGAGCTTGTGATGATCACGTTCTCGGCAGGGACGTTGAGCTGCTTATTGATGGCTGCTGCCTGGCGGGCCTGTTGGGTGCGGCTGAGCTTGTCGGCCTTGGTGAGGCAGACGATAAAGTTGAACTCGTTGCCCTGCAGGTAGTCAATCATGTCGTGATCGAGCTTGCTGGGGTCGTGGCGGATATCCACCAGAGAGACGACCAAGTTAAAGCTGCGCTCGGAGTCAAAGAAATCGCCAATGAGCTCGGCCCAGCGGTCGCGCTCGGCCTTGGAACGACGGGCGAAACCGTAGCCCGGCAGGTCCACAAAATGCACGTCGTCGGCCTCAAAAAGTTGATGTTGCTCGTCTTGCCCGGCGTGCTCGAAACCTTGACCAGGTTCTTGCGGCCAAAGAGTTTGTTCATGATGGAGGACTTGCCCACGTTGGAGCGGCCGACGAAGCTCACCTCGGGACAGGTTGACTCGGGAATCTGCGAAACCTTGCCGTAGCTGGCGACGAACTTGGCAAGCTGGTAGTTAATTGAATCGGCCATGGACACTCCTTGGTCGTAGGTTTTTACAAAACGGGCGTGCTATTGCGCGGCGGCGATACGACGAACGATGTCAAGCGTGATGCCGCTCGCGGTGCGAGCGTACTCGTCCAGATCGAACTCGCGCTCGCAAAACGCGTCATATGCCTCGTCACAATTATCGCTGATAGCGCGCAGTACCAGGCAATCGACACCATTCTTGGCCGCGATGTGCGCAATTGCCGCGCCCTCCATCTCGACGCAATCGGCATGCGTGGCCTCAATCGCAGCGTTACGCATGGCGTCACCCGTAACAAA
>CABUVB010000160.1 GCA_902494815.1 uncultured Collinsella sp.
AGCTGGTCACCAAGCACAACCTCAAGTACCGCCGCTACTACCACCAGTTCGACTACTAATTTCATTTGGGGGAAACCGCAATGAGGCAATACATCTTCGCCAGCCACGCGCATTTTGCGACCGGCATCAAGGAGAGTACCGAGCTGCTCTCGGGCGCGCGCGATAACGTCCACGACCTGTCGATGTTTGTCGACGGCCGCACCGATGTCGCCGAGGAGGCCGCCAAGCT
Source organism: uncultured Collinsella sp. (assembly GCA_902494815.1). Taxonomy (GTDB): domain Bacteria; phylum Actinomycetota; class Coriobacteriia; order Coriobacteriales; family Coriobacteriaceae; genus Collinsella. The sequence goes on from CABUVB010000160.1 coordinate 230, forward strand.
CCTGGCGACCTTCGACCCCGCCGACGACGTAATCGTGTGCACCGACCTGTTTGGCGGCAGCGTCAACAACGAGTTCACCAAGATCGTCCAGACGCGCCCCAACACCTACCTGGTTGCCAACATGAATCTGCCGCTGCTGATCCAGCTGCTCTTTTCGGACCAGGAGGCTCCCGCCGATCAGGTTATCCGCGAGATCCTCGCGGCTGACGACACGCGCGTCAAGTTTGTCAACGACCTGCTGACCGATGCGGATGACGAGGAAGAGTTCTAGTCACCGCCTGCTATTAATGGGGCCGGGTTTCCGGCATGAGACCTTTGGGGGTCAATCATGATTCAACTGCTTCGCGTCGACCATCGTCTGCTTCATGGCCAGGTGGCCGTCTCTTGGGTCCAGGGCTTGGGTTCTGACTGCATCTTCTGCGTTGGCGACAAGGTTGCCAACGATCCCGTCTGGAAGACTACGCTCAAGATGGGAAAGCCGGCCAACGTTAAGCTCGTCATCAAGGACATGGAGCACGCCATCGAGGCCATCAACTCCGGTGTTACCGATAAGTACAAGATGATCATCTGCGTCGCCAGCATCGCCGAGGCCAAGCAGCTTGTCGACGGCTGCCCGCAGATTACCTCCATCAACCTGGGCAACACCAAGTCCAAGGACGAGCAGCGTCCCGATGCCCGTAAGATCTCCCGCCAGATCTTTGTGACTGCTGCCGAGGAAGAGGACATTCGTGAGCTCGTCGGCCGCGGTGTCGAGGTCGAGATTCGCGCTCTGGCCGACGACCCCAAGGTCGATGCCCTAAGCGCCCTCTAATTGAGAACCACGGGCGGCGCGCACGGCGCCGCCCCTATTCGTGGGCGTACCGGATAAACGCTTTGCCCGTTACCCCCATCTACCGTTCACCGGGAGTACACGCCCGTTGAGCGATTGGTATTAAATAGTTTTCGCATGACTATATAATTGGTATCAAATCATTTGCACCGGTTTAGGTGTTAACAGCACACCGGTACAAGCCGGATCTGTCTAGGCGATTGTCGGCATGGAAAAGGGCGCGCTGACAAGTCGGGAATCGCCGCGCGGATCCAAGAGGGATCAAAGGGAGGAACAATGCTTGTTCAAGCGATCCTCATCGGACTTATCGCTGCCTTCGGTAAGCTCGATTATCAGCTCGGTACGCTCTATGCGTTCCGCCCGATCGTTCTGTGCCCGCTCGTCGGCATAGTCCTCGGGGACCTGCAGTCCGGCCTCGCCATCGGTGCGAGCCTCGAGCTGCTCTTCATGGGTTCAATCTCCATCGGCGCTTACGTGCCGCCCGATGAGTGTATTGGCGGTGTGCTCGCCTGCGCCTTCGCTATTCAGCTGGGTCAGAGCACCGAGGCCGCTATCGCGCTCGCGATGCCCATCGCCACTCTGTGCCTGGCCATTAAGAACGTCCTCAACGCCGGTATGCCCCTTCTGGTCGACCGTGCCGACGTCTTTGCCAGCAAGGGTAACCTCAAGGGTATCTACGCTATGCACTGGATTATCGGTCTCGTGATTGTCGTCCTGGCCTTTATCCTGTGCTCGGTCTCCTTCTATCTGGGTGCCGACGCCGTTCAGGGCCTGCTCGACTTCATCCCGACGTTCGTCCTCGATGGCTTTGGCGTCGCAGCCAACATCCTGCCTGCCATGGGCTTCGCCATGCTCGGCCGTCTGGTGCTTACCAAGCAGCTCGTGCCGTTCTACTTCCTGGGCTTCCTGCTGTGCTCCTATGCCAACGTGCCCGTCCTCGGCGTCGCCCTGATCGCAATCATCATCGGCATCGACAAGTACGACCTGCTGGGCCTTGGTGGCGCCCAGTCCCAGCTTTCTGTGGAAGGGGATGAGGACGATGACTTCTAATTCCGAGAACCAGATTACTCGCTCCGACCTCATTAAGAGCGCCGTGAACACCGGCGCCCTGGGCATGGAATTCTCCTGGACCTACTACAAGCAGATGAACATTGCCTTCTGCCTGATGGTCGCCAACATGCTCAAGAAGATCTATGCCGGCCGTCCCGATGATTACGCCGAGGCCTTGCACCGTCACAGCGCATTCTTCAACATCACCCCGCAGCTCGCTCCCTTCGTGGGCGGCATCGCGATGGCCATGGAAGAAAAGGTCGCTCGTGGCGAGGTTGAGCCCGAGAGCGTCAACGACATCAAGGCCGCCCTCATGGGTCCGCTTTCCGGCCTGGGTGACTCCTTCTTCCTGTCCACCCTGCGCGTCGTCGCCGCTGCCGTGGGCATCAGCCTGTGCCAGGCCGGCAACGTCTTTGGCCCCATCGCCTTCCTGCTCGTCTACAACATCCCGGCGTTCCTGATTCGTATCTTTGGCGCTATCAAGGGTTATGAGCTAGGCATTGGCTTCCTCGACGAGGCTCAGAAGACCGGCCTGATGCAAAAGATCATGGCCTGCGTCGGCATTGTCGGCGTTATGGTCGTCGGCGCCATGAGCAAGGACATGTTCTGGGCTTCGTTGCCCATCGCCATTGGTCAGGGCGACTCCGCCCAAACTCTCCAGGACATCCTGGACGGCATCATGCCCGGTATGCTCGGTATGGCCGCCTTCTGGCTCTACTACTGGCTGCTCTCCAAGAAGATCAACCCGATGGTCCTGATCCTCTGCACCATGGTCGTGGGCATCATCGGCGCTTACTTTGGCGTGCTTGCCTAATATGTTCGAATCGCGCTTCCATCGCGTCTAACGGTTGCGTCGATCTTTGGGGGGCTTGTCGCATCTGCGGCGGCCCCCTGTTTTTTAAAACTCCGTACGAAAGGGGAGGGCTATGGTCGTACCCGAGCTTTCGCTCATGAACATCAACCATCGTTACTACAGCATCGAGACGTTTTTTAAGGCTGCAGGTGAGGCCGGCTATCGCAATATCGAGCTGTGGACCGGCTCGATGCACCTGTATGTGGATTGCCATGAGCACGATTCGGTGGATAAGATTCGCGATCTTGCCGCCCAATACGGTATCAAGATCGTGTGCGTGTGCCCCGAGCAGAACAACCCCAAGCCGTGGAACGTCGCGGTGCGCGGTGAGGCGGGCCAAAAACGCATCCTCTCGTACTTTAAGAATGTGATCGACGTTGCCGTTGAGTTGGGCGTGCCGCAGATTCTGGTGACGAGTGGTTGGGCCTATCTGGACGAGCCGGCTGAGGACGCCTGGGCCCGCAGCGTTGCCATGCTGCGCTCGGTGTGCGACTACGCCGATACGCGCGGTATTCGCGTCGCGCTCGAGGCCCTGCAGCCGTCGGAGTCCGTGTTGGTCAACACCGCACAGGATGTCGCGCGCATCCTCGAGGCGGTCGATCGTCCCAACCTGAAGGCCTGTATCGACTTTGGCGCCATGGAAGTTGCCGGCGACACGATCGACGGCTACTTTGAGGTTTTGGGCGACAAGATCGTTCACACCCACTTTGTAGATGTGGGCGGCGGCACGACGCATCTTGCCTGGGGCGACGGCGAGCGTGATATGCGTGCCGACCTCGAGGCACTCATGCGCCACGGCTATACGGGCTATGTCTCGGCCGAGACGTGTGATGGCCGCTACTATCAGGATCCGTCCAAGGCGACGACTCAGGTTATCGAGATGTATCGCCGTGTGACAGCGGAGATGGAAGCCGAATAACTAAACTGCGCGGTTGCGCCGGAAACGCTTGGGCGGGTCTAGCGCAACGCTTTTATAGCTGGCGAGTTGTGGGGAACCCGTTGGCAGTAGCGCTCGAAATAGACAACTATTGGCGTTGTAATACCACTCGGGCGAGGAAACCGACCGTTCGCCGCAAATCTCCGTGAGTTTGGATTGGTATTAAATAACAAGCAATCGTATGGCTATAATTGGTATCAGCAAGAAGCGCGATGTATAGAATTGCGCACATGTGATGGGAGGACACACATGAAGGAGACCGAGAAGATCGAGATCATGCACTTCGACCAGGAGGGCTACCTCGAGGACGGCAGGAACGTCTACGAGGCCGGCAAGAAGATGACCGCCCTGGCCGACCGCGTGCACGA
>CABUVB010000161.1 GCA_902494815.1 uncultured Collinsella sp.
GCCACGAGCTCGCGAATATCGTTTTGGCTCAAGTCGCGAATGTCCTGAGATTTAGTCCTGGGATTCATGGAAGCCTTTCGATTTTGGGGAAACGTAGAGGGTATCGCTACAATATGGTATCAGCTGCAGAAATTATAGAGGAGGAGTCTGCCCATGCCGGGTAAAAGCCTAGAGAACATGCACGTAGCGGTCTTGGCGGGCGGTCATTCCGCCGAGCGCGAGATCTCGCTCAATTCGGGAAAGAACGTTGTGGTGGCACTGAAGGAAGCCGGCTACACCTCGGTGGAGCTGCTCGACACGGCCGCTGATGATTTTATGGTAACCATGGCGACCGGCGGCTTTGACGTGGCGTTTATCGCCATGCACGGTGCCGGCGGCGAGGATGGCGCCATGCAGGGTGCCATGGAGACCCTTGGTATCCCCTACACGGCCTCGGGCGTGCTTGCCAGCGCCTGCGGTGCCGACAAGGAGGTCTCTAAGCTCCTGTACGCCAGGGCGGGCATTCCTATTGCCCCCGGCCTCGCGCTCGAGGTGGGCGATGAAGTCGATATCGATCATATCGTCGAGGTTTGTGGCGAGCGCTGCTTTGTGAAGCCGGCCGTCAACGGTTCCAGCTATGGCATTTCCCTGGTCCATGAGCCCTCCGAGCTGCCCGCGGCAATCGCCAAGGCGTTTGAGTACGGCGACAAAGTGCTGGTCGAGAAGTGTATCGAGGGCACCGAGATCACCGTCGGCGTATACGGCGAGGACGACGTGCGCGCTCTGCCGATTGTCGAGATTCGTAAGCCCAAGGACTGCGAGTTCTACGATCTGGACGTGAAGTATGTCGACCCTACAGACATCCATCGCATTCCGGCGCAGATTTCGCCCGAGAATTACGCTCGTGCTCAGGAGCTTGCCTGTGCCGCTCACAAGGCTCTCGGTTGCCTGGGTATCTCGCGCAGCGACTTTATCGTGAGTGAGGACGGCCCCGTTATCCTCGAGACCAATACCATTCCCGGCATGACCGATACGTCGCTGTATCCGGATGAGATCCGCCACACCGACGACATAACGTTCCCGCAGGTCTGTGACAGCCTAATCCGTATGGGCCTTCGTCGAGCGGGCATTGCATGCTAATCGAGGACGCGGTTTCGTCAGGAACGCCGCAGTTTGTCATCGACTCCTATGCCACGCTAGCCGAACGCGCCAAAACGCAGTCCTTTGGCCCCATCGAGGAAGATGTGATTGTCCTCGATACCGAGACCACAGGTCTTTCGGTGCAGGACAATGAGCTGATCGAGATCTCGGCGGCCCGTCTTTCGGGCCGCGAGATCGTCGACCGCTTCGATACCTTCGTGCATCCCAAGCAGCTGATTCCCGCCGAGATTACCGAGCTCACGAGCATTACAAATGCCGACGTGGCAGATGCCCCGTCGGCCGTTGAGGCCGTCGCCGCTCTCGCCGATTTTGTCGGTGGTTGCCCGGTGATCGCACATAACGCCACGTTCGACCGCTCGTTTATCGAGTCGGTCAAAGGCGGCGTCAACGTGAGCGATATTTGGATCGATTCGCTGGCGCTGTCGCGCATCGCGCTACCGCGCCTGGCCTCGCACAAGCTGTCTTTTATGGCCGATCTGTTTGGCTGTGACTCGGTATCACACCGTGCCAATGCCGACGTCGACGCCCTGTGCGGCGTATGGCGCGTGTTGCTTGTGGCACTCACCGACTTGCCCCAGGGCCTCATGGCGCGCCTAGCCGACATGCATCCGGACGTGCCTTGGTCCTATCGTCCTATCTTCTCATTCTTGGCAGGGCAGAACCCTGGTTCTATCTTCTCTCTCAGCGCCGCTCGTGCTGACGTTCTCAAGGCCGATCGCGCCGACGATCGGGTGGACGCCGACGAACTACCGGTCCTCAAGATGCCGAGTCGTGAGGAGATTGAGGCAGACTATGCGCCAGGTGGCCTGGTCAATCGCATGTACCCCACCTACGAGCCGCGTGATGAGCAGATCGCGATGGCGCTCGAGGTCCGCGATGCGCTGGTCACGGGCACTCATCGTGTAATTGAGGCGGGCACAGGCGTCGGCAAATCGATGGCCTATCTGGTGCCTTTTGCCGAGGCAGCACGCCGTAACAACATCACGGTTGGTATTGCGACCAAATCGAACAATCTTGCAGACCAGCTCATGTACCATGAGCTGCCAAAACTTGCCGAGCAACTGGACGGTGGTCTGTCATTTTGCGCTCTCAAGGGCTATGACCACTATCCGTGCCTGCGCAAGCTTGAGCGCATGAGCCGAGGCCAGGTCGAGATTACCACCAAGCGCGATCCGGCGGACACGCTCACGGCGGTCGCGGTCATTATGGCGTACGTCTGCCAATCAGCCGATGGCGACCTCGACTCGCTCGGCATTCGGTGGCGCAGCGTCAACCGTCCCGACTTTACGACGGCCTCGCGCGAGTGTGCTCGTCGCCTCTGCCCGTTTTTCCCTGATAAATGTTTGGTCCACGGCGCTCGCCGTCGTGCGGCGCATGCCGATGTGGTGGTCACCAACCATTCCCTGCTGTTCCGCAATGTCGCGGCCGAGGGCAGGATTTTACCTCCGATTCGTCATTGGGTAATCGACGAGGCCCATTCCATCGAGCGCGAGGCGCGCCGCCAGTGGGCGCGCGTGGTGTCGGCGGACGAATCACGCGTTCTGTTTGAGCGCCTGGGTGGCTCGAGCACCGGCGCGCTAAGCCAGGTTTCCCGTGATTTGGCAACCTCCGAGGGCTCTACGCTCTATCTGGGCCTTACTGCCAAGGCGACGTCGACGGTTGCGCGCGCGAGCATGGCAATCGCCGACGTGTTCGATGGCGTTCGCGAGCTCGGCCGCCGTGCGCGTGGGGGTTATGACAATGCCAATCTATGGATTGGCCCCGAGCTGCGCGAATCTGACGACTGGCATGATTTCTTACAGTCGGCCTACACTGGCATCGACGCATTGGAACAGGCTGACAAGAGCGTCGACGCGCTGGTGCAAGCCGTCGCCGCCGACAAGCCCGAGGTTGTTGTCGACTTGGGCGATATCTCGCGCCGCCTGCACGAGCTGGTCGAGAACCTCAAACTCATCATCGACGGCACCGATGAACACTACGTGTATTCGCTGCAGGTCAATCGCAGGTTGCGCGCCGGCGGAGAGTCAATGACCGCAGAGCGCATCGACATTGGCGAGGCCTTGGCAACCGAGTGGCTGCCCGAGGTTCACACGGCTATCTTTGCCTCGGCGACCATGACGGTGTCCAAAAGCTTTGAACACTTTAACCACGCGGTCGGCCTCGATCGCATCGGTGCTTCAACATCTTCATCGCTGCACTTGGACTCGAGCTACGACTTCGATTCGAACATGGCTGTAGTCGTTGCGGGCGATATCCCCGATCCGCGCGATCGTGAGAGCTATCTTACGGCGCTCGAGCGCGTGCTGGTCGACGCCCATCTTGCCATGGGCGGATCGGTGCTCACACTGTTCACCAATCGGCGCGACATGGAAGACCTGTACGCCCGCGTTGAGCCCAAGATGGCCCGTGCGGGTCTGGAGCTCAACTGCCAGCAGCGCAACTCATCTCCTCGTCGCCTGCGCGACCGGTTTATCAACGAGCCGACCTCGTCGCTTTTTGCTCTTAAGGCCTTTTGGGAGGGATTCGACGCCAGCGGCGAGACGCTGCGCTGCGTCATCATTCCCAAGCTGCCGTTCTCGAGCCCCACAGACCCGCTCTCATGCGAGCGCAATCTGCGCGAAGACCGCGCTTGGGCGCGCTATTCGCTGCCCGAGGCGGTGCTCGAGGTCAAGCAGGCGGCCGGCCGCCTTATCCGCTCGTCGACCGATTGCGGCGTGCTGATTCTGGCCGACCCGCGCCTGGTGACGAAGGGCTACGGAAAGAAGTTCTTAACGTCGCTGCCTACGAGCTCCTACCAGCGCATCGAATCGGCGCAGATCGGGCACTATCTGCAACTGTGGCGTGCACGCCACGAGCGGCGGCGCTAAAGCGGACAGACGAGGGTCTTTGCCATATCGCACAGACGCTTTGACAGGGCGGGGTCATCCAAGATGCGGATGGCTCCGCCCGCTGCGATTATCTGGCTCAGTAGCCAACGCTCGGAGCCGTAATGCACGGTTACCGTTGCCGTGTCTGTCCCGCTGCGCTCGATTAGGGTGATGCCGGCCCAGTCCAGATGCTCCGCCATATCGAATGGCATCA
>CABUVB010000162.1 GCA_902494815.1 uncultured Collinsella sp.
GGTTGCGGCAAATGCGGCGATGCCCATCCAATTGCTGAACTGGCAGCTCAGATAGGCACTCGTAATGCCGAGCACGGCAAGCAGCGGGCTCAGGCGGTAGCGCGCGCACAAATAGATGACGAGCGGCAGATGCACGACGAGCGGATATACCTGGCGGGCGAAAAGCTCGCCGCCGACGGCATTGGCGATCGAAAAGGCAGCGCCGGTTGCGGCTCCGACCCCCACCAACTCGAGCGCATGGCGTCGATTGATTTCGATACCGCACAGCGCCGCCGAGGCAAAGACGCCGAAGAGTAGCGTTGTGGCGTGGTGGATTGCCCAAAGGATCATTTCGACCGAGGAGACCATCAGTGTCTTCCACCCTCAAAGCGCACCGCAAAGTAGGCGTCTTGGAACCCCTGTTTGCTGCTGCGCGACAGCGGAATGCACGCGCCGGAGCGCATGACGATGTCCGTGCGATCGAAGTGGTCGATGTTGCGCAAGTTGACCTGGTAGCTACGGTGGCATTTAAAGAAGGCGGTATTTTGCGCCAAACGGTCCTCGACGCTGCGGAACGATTCGAGTGCCTCGATATCGCGTCCGTCGCGCAGGTGGAAGACCACGTGCTTGTTGCGCGCCTCGGCATATTCGATGTCGGACAGGCGCAGGGCGTGGTAGCCAAAGGACGTTTTGATCACGAGCTCGTCGGTTGCCGCCGGGCGCATGCTCGAAAGCTCGTTAAGTAACTGCGCCAGGCGTTCGTAAGTCACGGGCTTGAGCAGGTAGTCGAAGGCGCGGACCTCGTAGGACTCCAGTGCAAACTCGGGCGATGAGGTGAGAAACACCAGGCGCACGGCGGTGTCGGCCTGGCGCAGTTCGCGTGCGGTGTCCATGCCGTTGACGAGCGGCATGATCATGTCGAGCAGAATGATGTCGGCGCGCGACGCGGCATGGCGCGCCAGCAGGTCCTCGCCACGCGTAACGAGCGCAACGTCGACCGCCGTGCCCGTCTCGCTCGACCAACGGTCGATCATCCGGTGCAGTCTATCTAGAAAAGCGACGTCATCGTCGCAGGCAATAATCTTGAGCATTCTGAGCCCCCTTAGTAGTTCGATTTTGCCACATTGGGTGCGGACCGCTTGCGGGGGTGCGGACCGTTTGCACCCCACGGCGTGCAACTCGCGCCAAGCGGTATTGCGGTGGCGAAAGATGCCTCCTGCGCTACCGAGAGCTCGGCAATCCTCAGCTTGCCAGTTCGAATATGGACCTGCCACATGATTGAATCTTTATTTCAACTTTACACCTAGGTTTACAGCTGTCTTGTCAGCTGTAAACCTAGGTGTCATACTAAAGCCCCAAGATTCGCCAAAAGAGAGGGGCCTTGATGGCACAGAGCGCGAACATGGATGCGTCGGAGCTTGCACGCGATATCGCGGCCGGCCTAGCATCGGCAACGACGGCAACGGAGCGCGCGGCACTGGTGCCCGCAGAGCTCGTCGAGGCCATTCAGCAACTAAAAACCCAACGTGACGCGGTAATCCTGGCGCACTATTACGTGGCGCCCGAGGTGCAGGCCGTGGCTGATTACGTCGGCGACAGCTTCTACCTGGCCAAGCTCGCCAAGAGTCTGCCGCAGCAGACCATCGTGCTGTGCGGCGTGGAGTTTATGGGCGAGAGCGCCAAGCTGCTCAATCCCACTAAGACCGTGCTGCTGCCCGAGCCGGGCGCGGACTGTCCTATGGCGCACATGGTCAAGCGCGAGACGGTCGACGCGGCGCGCGCCGAGTACGGCGACGACCTGGCTGTCGTCTGCTACGTCAACTCCACGGTCGAGATCAAGAGCTGGAGCGACGTGTGCGTCACCAGCTCCAACGCCGTCAAGATCGTGTCCGAGCTGCCGCAGCAGCATATCCTGTTCATTCCCGACCAAAACCTCGGTCGCTTCGTAGCCGAGCAGGTGCCGCAAAAGCACGTCATCCTCAACAACGGCTACTGCCCGCGCCATCACATCATCACCGTCGAGCAGATCGTCGACGCGACGGAGGCCCACCCCGACGCGCTCGTGCTGGCGCATCCTGAGTGCAAGGCCGACGTCCTGGCCGAGGCCGACTACATCGGCTCCACCGCCGGCATCATCAAGTATGCCGAGGAGTCCGACGCGAGCGAGTTCATCATCGTGACGGTCCGCGGCGTGCTCTACGAGCTCGAGCGCCGCTGCCAGGGCACCGGCAAGAAGTTCTACTTCCCCGCGGTACAGCCCACCTGCGTCAACATGGATCTCATCACGCTCGAAAAGCTCGTGCGCTGCCTGGAGACGGGCGAGGGCGAGGTGCAGATCGGCGTCTCGGACGAGGCAGCAGACCAGGCCAAGCTCACGCTCGACCGTATGCTCGAGTACGCAGCACGCTAGAACAATGTTGCATGAGGGACGGTCCCTTATGTCACATTCAAGGGAGAGGATTCCTGTGGAAACCAAGCAATACCCCGATATGGAGTGCGACGTCGTCATTGCCGGCTGCGGCGTGGCGGGTCTGTACGCGGCCCTCAATCTGCCGACGAGCACGCGCGTGATCATGCTCTCCAAGGGCTCGGTCGATGAGTGCGATTCGATGCTCGCGCAGGGCGGAATCTGCGTGCTGCCCGAGGGCTCGGACTACGATGCCTTCTTTGAGGACACCATGCACGCCGGCCACTACGAGAACCGCCGCGAGAGCGTCGATATCATGATCCGCTCGAGCCGTTCGGTCATCAACGACCTGCTAGCGATGGGCGTGGATTTTGAGCGCAAGGCCGACGGCAGCCTCAACTTTACCCGCGAGGGCGCGCACAGCCGTCCGCGCATTGCCTTCCATGCCGATATCACCGGCAAGGAGATTACGACCAAGCTGCTTCAGGCTGTCCGCAAGCTGGATAACGTGCAGATTTTGGAGCACGTGGCCATGACCGACATCCTGACGGGCGAGCGTGACGGCGCCACGGTGTGCACCGGTATCGCCGCCGTTCCCGTGGACGAGAACAACTCGGTTCGTCCCGCCGACGAGCTGGTAAATGCCGCCGAGGGCGCGCATGCCGGCGAGCCGTTTAAGATCCATGCCCGCCACACGCTGTGGGCAACGGGCGGCATCGGCGGCGTATACGACCATTCGACCAACTACCCGCAGCTCACGGGCGATGCCTGCTACATCGCTCAGGAGCATGGCATTAAGATGGAGCATCTGGACTACGTGCAGATTCACCCCACGGGACTGTTCTCGCCGCAGCCGGGTCGCACCTTCCTGATCAGCGAGAGTTGCCGCGGCGAGGGCGCGATTTTGCTCAACGCCGCCGGTGAGCGCTTTACCGACGAGCTTCAGCCGCGCGATGTGGTCGCCGCCGCCATCCGCGAGCAGATGAAGCAGGACGGTATCGAGCACGAGTGGCTGAGTTTTGCCCCCGTTGAGCGCGATGTGGTGACCGGGCACTTTGCCAACATTCGCGCGCGCTGCCTGGAGGACGGCCGCGACATCTTGGACGAGCCCATTCCCGTTACGCCGACGCAGCACTACTTTATGGGCGGCGTGTGGGTCGACAAGGACGGCCGCACCTCGATGCTCGAGCTCTACGCCGCGGGCGAGACGGCTTGCAACGGCGTTCACGGCAAGAACCGCCTTGCATCAAACAGCCTGCTCGAGGCGCTGGTTTGGGGTCGTCGCGCCGCGTGGTATATGCGTACCGGCGAGTCGCTGGCCGTGGAGCAGGCGGGCGAGCCCGCGCTCGATGGCCGTCATCGCGCCCTGGGCGCCGACACCCTGGCAATCGATGATTTGGCCCGTGCCGCCGGCACACAGGCCGTGGAGGAGTAGACCATGAATCCCATTACCATGAAGCTTGTCGTCGATGATCTGATTTTGCAGGCCCTGCGCGAGGACATTACCTTTGAGGACGTTAGCACGGCGAGCGTGTGCCCCACGGCGCGCCCCGCCACGGTGGAGCTCATCGCCAAGGCCGACGGCATCATCGCCGGCCTGGATGTGTTCGCTCGCACCTTTGAGCTGCTGGATTCGCAGAGCTCGGTGCTGTTTGATGTCGTCGACGGTGACGAGGTGCACGCCGGCGACCACGTGGGCCAGGTGCGCGGCGACGCGCGCGTGCTGCTTTCGGGCGAGCGCGTGGCGCTCAACTATCTGCAGCGTATGAGCGGTATCGCCACCTACACGCACAACATGGCGGCGGCGCTCGAGGGTAC
>CABUVB010000163.1 GCA_902494815.1 uncultured Collinsella sp.
CCTTCATTAACAAAAACCCACGATGCGGATGTTTCCCGCATCGTGGGCAACGGCTGCAGTATAGCGCCGATATGCGACGAATCGCCTAGATGTTGAGCGTGTGATAGGTCACGCTCGCGCCCGGAGCGTCAACGGTCACGCCATAGGCCTCGGGATAGATGCGCGTCGAGAACACGAGCGCGCCATCATTCACAAACACCTCGACCGACGAGACATCGCCAACAATGCGCACGTTGCGCACCTCGTCGACGGGCTCCCAGCGCACGGTACGACCGCAGCCGGCAGAATCGCGACCCTCATCGGTAAATCGCATCTCAAAACGCGAGGGCAGTTCGCCCTCGGCGGGCACAAACGCCAGCTTCAGCTCGCCATCAACGGTCGCGGTAAACGCGCCGTCGACACCGTCGACAACAACGTCAAAGCAGGTATCGTCGGCAACCTCCAACGAGCCCGCCCCCACACGCACCGAGGCATAATGGTGCTCGATCTCGCGCACCGGCTGCTGCAGTACCACGCCGCCGGCACCGGCTGTAAGCTCACGCGGCACCGTCATGCAGTGCTGCCAGCCGCACACCACGGTGGGTGCGTTGCCATAGGTCGGCTCATCGGGCATGCCCATCCAGCCGATTAGAATGTGGCGACCATCCTCGGACGTAAACTCCTGCGGAGCATAGAAGTCAAAACCGGCGTCCCACAGACGGAACTCCCCCAGCTCATAGGCACCGTCACCACCAGTGATGTCGCCCGTTACAGGCATGTAGCCAGCGGCATACACATTGCCGCGGTTCCAACGACCGCCCTCAAGGCCCTGAGGCGAGAATGACAAAAATGCAGCGGTATCGCCATTCGCACCGAGCTCGATATAGCCGGGGCATTCCCACATAAACCCAAAGCGCTCGGGCGCACACACGCGGGTCTCGAGCTCCCAACTAAGCATGTCAGCCGAGCCATACACCAAGATCTCGCCAACATCGCGACCGGCGCCCTCGCCATGCATGGCGCAAAAACGGCTCTCGACGTGCGGCCCGTCAACTCGACGACGCGCGCCCAGCACCATGTGATAACGCCCGTCCGCGTCACGCCACACCTTGGGGTCGCGCACGTGGCAGGTCAAATCCTCGGGATAATCCTCGGACGCCAGCACCACGCGCTTTTGGCTGAACTCCCGACCGGCAAGGCCATCAACGCTCTCAACATAGACGGTATCGGCACGACGGCCGGTATTGACGTAGTCGTATGTGCCATCTGCATCGGAAAGCTTAACGTTGCCTGTGTACAGCACGCGAATGCGACCGTCCTCGACAAGCGCGGAGCCCGAATACACGCCATGGCAATCGAACGGCTCGTCGGGCAACAGCGGGGCGCCAACATAGTCCCACGTCATAAGGTCGCGGCTCGTCGCATGACCCCAGGCCTTAACGCCGCCCTCGACATCAAACGGCGCATACTGAAAATAGGCATGGAACACGCCATCTGCCTGGCAAAGACCGTTGGGGTCATTGAGCCAACCCGCCGGCGGCATAATGTGGAAATGCTGGCCATACGCGCCATGACCGCACTCAGAGGCGGCAGCGTCAACAGCGGCAACCAGCTTTGCAAGGTCGCGACCAAGTGCATTAGACATATCAAAGTCCTAACGGATCGAAAGTAACAAAGCGCCAGAGAACGGCACCAGATACAGGAAACGCCCGTGAGCATACAACCCGCGGGCATCCCCTCAATCAAAAGCTCTTAGGCCTGCTCGGAAGCCTTGGGCTCGTCCTTGTACAGGACAAACGAGACGGCAAAGGAAACCAGCGCGGCGACCGCAAACATGATCGCGTACTGCACGGGCTGGGCCAGGCACAGCAGGATACCGAAGATGCCGGTAACGCCCGTGCCGGAGGCGGCCAGCGAAGTAAGCGCGCAGACCAGGGCACCGCAACCGCCGCCGATGCAGCCGGCGATGAAGGGCTTAAAGAAGCGAAGGTTCACACCAAAGATGGCAGGCTCGGTAATGCCCATGAAGGCAGACAGAGCCGAAGGAAGCGCTAGGCCCTTGATCTTGGCATCGCGAGTCTTAAAGGCAACGGCGAGCGCGGCGCCACCCTGGGCGATGTTGGCAGCGCTGGCGATGGGCAGCCAGTAGGTCACGCCGTACTGGGCGAGCTGGCCCAGGTCGATGGCGGTGTACATCTGGTGGATACCGGTAACGACCGTGGGAGCATAGAACAGGCCGACGATAAAGGAACCGATGCCGAAGGGCAGAGTCAGCAGGGTCTGGATCAGACCGAGGATGGCGTTCTCGGCCCACACGAAGATGGGGCCGACGGCAACGAGGGTCACGAGCACGGTCACGAACACCGAGACAAGCGGGGTCACAAAGAGATCGAACATCTCGGGGACAACCTTGTGGAGACGCTTCTCCAAGAAGGCGAGGATGGCGCAGGCGATGACGATGGGGATTACATGGCCCTGATAACCGACCCACTCAAAGCTGTACAGTCCAGGGATGACGGTGACCATGGTCTGCACGCCCTCGGAGGCAACCGTGTAGGCGCTCTGCAGCGAGGAGTTGATGAACGCACCACCGACGACGGCGCCCAGATACGGATTGGCGCCAAAGGCCTTAGCGGCGGAGTAGCCGATCAGAATCTGCAGAATGCCAAAGGACGTTCCCGAGACCAGGTCGGCAATCTTGTAGATAAAGTTATTGGTGTCGAGCGCGATAAAGCCGTTGGAGGCCATAAAGTTGAGGGCGCTCATAATGCCCAGCAACAGGCCAGAAGCCACGATGGCGGGGATGATGGGAACAAAGACGTCGCCGAGCACCTTAATGGCACGCATAAAGATGTTCTGCTGCTGAGCCGCGGCCTCCTTTACCTCGGCCTTGGTGGCAGCCTCGACGCCGCTGAGCGCGATGAACTCTTCGTAGACCTTGTTGACGGTGCCAGTGCCAAAAATAATCTGGAGCTGGCCCTGGGCCTCAAAGACGCCCTTGGCGCCGTCGATATTCTCGAGGGCCTCCTTGTCAACCTTGGCATTATCGGCAATCACCAAGCGCAGACGCGTGGCGCAGTGCGCGGCCGAAACAACGTTGCCGGCGCCACCGATGTTGTCGAGCACCTCTTGGGCTGATTTGCGGTAGTCCATGACTTCCCTTTCCTCCAGCGGGCGCATGTGCACCCGGCCATCTTTGACACTTACACTGTAATCGTTTTCAGTTTCATATGTATGTAATCGTTTTCACAGTAGGGTGAACGGTAGGAATTTGCCGGCGAAAGGTAGTTTTACGGCAAAAACAGGCGACTCAGAGGCAGGAAGACGTGCCCAGAGCCTAGACATTCATAAGCTGATGGCCGAGTTTGAGCGTCTTGAGACCGCGCTTCCCCTCCACGCCATCGAGCGTGTCGAGCAGCATGCTGGTGGCCTCGACGCCACTGGTCAGATACCCATAATGCACGGTGGGAATGCCGCCCGTCAGCGCGCGCAAAAACGCGTTGTCGCCAAAACCGCTCACGCGGTGTATACCCTCGCCCATGCCGCGAACCTCATCGATGGCACGCAGCGCGCCCGCCGCCATGGTATCGGTTGCGCAGGCGATAAACGAAACATCGGGAGCGACAGAGAGCAGTTCACGCGCCGCACTATAGCCGGAATCGAGGGTAAAGGACCCGCGGCGAATCAAGGCGGCATCGAGCGGGGTACCCGCGGCGCGCAATCCGGCCTCAAAACCGCGACGGCGGTCATAACCAGCAGCGCGGTCCTCTTCGGTAACTCCAATATAAGCAATCTTGCCGTCCGCGCGACCCGCAAGCGCCTGCCCCAGCTCAAAGGCAGCCTCATAATCGTCGTGATAGACGCAAGCCGCGCCCTCGACGTTTTGGCCGATTAGCACAATGGGCACACGGCAAGACGCAATGGCCCGGCGATGCTCATCGGTGACCATGGTCGCCACCAGCACAATGCCATCGACCGGGTGATTCTGGAACAGGTCGAGATACTCGAGCTCACGCTCGGCCACGTTGTCAGTATTCGCGAGCAGCATCTGGTAGCCACGGCGACCGAGCACCTGGCCAATACCGGCGGTAATGCGGCTCACGGATTCCGAGTTGATCTTAGGCACGATGACGCCGACGAGCTTGGTGGATCCGGTGCGCAGCGCGCGAGCCTGGCTGGACCGCACGTATCCGGTCAGCTCAATCGCCTGCTTAATGCG
>CABUVB010000164.1 GCA_902494815.1 uncultured Collinsella sp.
CTCTTCTTGCGAGAATGTCGTTCATCTCGGCACCTCATTTCAAGGGTCGGCGACTAACTTGGTAGCACTAATGTAAATATACCATGCTAGTTGACCCGACACTGGCTGGGTGTGCGCGTGCCTTTCCGCTTCTTTGGAAACCGAATCCCATTAGAAATGACGAGTTGTTTACGCTTCTTTTGGGCTCACCGTACTATCATGATTCGAATTGAGTGTGAATGATGATAGGGAGCGCCTATACATGATTGAGCTGCTCAGGCGTTTTGGTGGCAAGTTTCGCCGCTATATGGTGATTGGCCCTGCGTGCAAGCTGATCGAAGTGATCTTTGACCTGCTTACACCGCTCGTGATTGCCCAGATGATCGATAAGGGTATTGGCGCACACGATGTCAGCGCCGTTATCCACTACGGCATGGTACTTGGCGCCATGGCTGTGATTGGCATCTCGTTTACGCTTGTCTGCCAAAAGATGGCGGCGCTGACATCGCAGGGCATGGGCACCGACATTCGCGGCGCGCTCTACAAGCACATCAACAAGCTGAGCTATGCCGAGCTCGACCGCTTTGGCACGCCGTCGCTCATCACGCGCATTACCAACGACGTTAACCAGGTCCAGCTCGCTGTGGCGCTGGGCGTGCGCATGCTCATCCGCTGGCCCTTTCTAGCGGTGGGCTCCATGTGCGCGGCCCTTGCCATCGACCTTAAGCTCGGCATCATCTTTTTGATCTGCACGCCCGCCATTGGCCTGGTGTTCTGGGTTGTCATGGCGCGCTGCATTCCGTACTACAAGCAGCTGCAGGCAAAGCTCGACCGCATCGCGCTTATCTGCCGCGAGGGCCTTTCGGGCGCCCGCGTGGTTCGCGCCTTCGTGCGCGAAGATCACGAGCGCGAGCGCTTTGCGCAGGCCGCCGACGACCAGGCCAATACTGCCATCGCGGTGGGCAAGCTCTCGTCGATTCTCAACCCCGTCACGTTTTTGGTGATGAACCTGGGCGTGTGCGCCATCCTGTGGGTGGGCGGCATCCAGGTCAGCGTGGGCGAGCTTACGCAGGGCCAGGTCATGGCGTTTGTGAACTACATGACGCAGACCCTGACCTCCATCGTGTACGTCGCCAACCTGGTCGTGGTCTTTACCAAGGCGAGCGCCAGCGCGTCGCGTATCAACGAGGTGCTCAATTGCGTGCCGGGCATCACCGACGAGGGCAACCAGCCGGTCGCGCTGCCCAAGCCGGGCAATGTCGCTTCAGTTCCCGCGCTGAGCTTGAGCCATGCGAGCTTCTCGTTTGGCGCTGGCGCGGCCAATGCTGTCAACGATGTGACGCTGGAACTCCCGCTGGGCAAGACGCTCGGCATTATCGGCGGTACGGGTAGCGGCAAGTCCACGCTCGTCTCGCTCATCCCGCGCCTGTACGATGCGAGCACCGGCAGCGTGAGCGTGATGGGCGCCGACGTGCGCACCTGGCCGCTCGACCAGCTGCGCCGTGTGGTCGCGACCGTTCCGCAGCGCGCATCGCTGGTGAGCGGCTCCATCCGCAGCAACCTGACCTGGCGCGATGAAGCTGCGACCGACGAGGAGCTCTGGGCGGCACTCGACATGGCGCAGGCCAGCGAGTTCGTGCGCAACAAGCCGCAGGGCTTAGACGCCCCGGTCGAGGCGGGCGGCAAGAACTTTAGCGGTGGCCAGCGTCAGCGCCTGACTATCGCGCGTGCCTTGGTTGGTTCGCCTCAGATATTGATCATGGATGACTCCGCGTCGGCGCTCGACTTTAAGACCGACGCGGCGCTTCGCCATGCCATTCGCGAGCGCAGCATGCGCGGTGCCGCCAAGGGCGGGCTGCCGCTGACCACGGTGATTGTGAGCCAGCGCGTCTCGACCGTGCGCGATGCCGACGTGATCTGCGTGCTCGACCACGGCTCGGTTGCCGGCCTGGGCACACATGACGAGCTCTATGCGACCTGTCAGCTCTATCGCGAGATTTGCCAGTCGCAGCTGCGCCGCGAGGAGCTTGAGGGCCAGCGGGGGAGCACAGCGCCCGCGCTCGCCCCAGGTGCCCCGACCGCCCCCGCATCCGTCTGCGCAAAGGAGGGCTGCTAAATGAATCCGTACACTTCCTCCGGTTCGGTCGCCACGATGACGGCCAACGTGTCCGGTAACGATAACCTCAACGACCTGGGCGACGGCCCGCGCCAGCCTGGCGACCCCGAGCGCTATCCCGTGGGTGCGGTGACCCGCCGCCTGCTGGGCTATGTTCGCCCGCACCGCGTCTCGTTTACGGCATCGTTTGTGAGCGCCGCAATCTCGGTGATCTTGCAACTCTATACGCCCATCCTCATTGGCGAGGGCATCGACCTTATCGTCGCCGCCGGACAGGTGGACTTCGATGCGTTGCTGCCGCTTGTCACCAAGCTCGCGATTGTCGTCGTAGGTGCTGCGGCCTTCCAGTGGCTGCAGGGCTACTGCGTTAACCGTCTGTCCTACGAGACGGTGCGCGACATGCGCGTGGAGGCGAGCGACAAGCTCAGCCGCATGCCGCTCAGCTTTATCGACGGCCATGCCCACGGCGACCTCATGAGTCGCGTGGTCAACGACGTCGATCAGGTGGGCGACGGTCTGCTGCAGGGCTTCACACAGCTCTTCACCGGTGTTATTACCATCGTGGGTACGCTCGCGTTTATGCTTTCCATCAACCTGACCATGACGCTCGTGGTGGTACTCGTCACGCCGCTTTCCATTTTTGCAGCCGGTGCTATCGCCAAGCTTTCCAACAAAAGCTTTACGGCGCAGCAGCGTATTCAAGGGCAGCTCGGTGGTCATATCGAGGAGTACGTAGGCGAGCAGAAACTTGTCGACGCCTTTGCCTATGGTCCCAACGCTCAGCAGCGCTTCGATGCCCTCAACGCCGAGCTCTATGCGGCAGGTGAGCGCGCGCAGTTTATGGGTTCGCTCTCCAACCCCGGCACGCGCTTTATCAATAACATCATCTATGCCGTGGTGGCCGTGATTGGCTGCGTGGGCGTGATCACGGGCGTGCCCGCGGCACTCACGGTGGGCGGCGTGCAGATCTTCCTGTCCTACGCCAACCAGTACACCAAGCCGTTCAACGAGGTCACCAACGTCATTACGCAGATCCAGACGGCGTACGCCTCGGCACGCCGCATGTTTGCGCTGCTAGACGCGCGCGAGCAGGAGCCCGATGCGACGGGCGCCGTGGAACTTGCCGCCCCGCGTGGCGAGGTGACCTTTGAGCACGTAGACTTTAGTTATGTGCCCGATCGCAAGCTGCTGCAGGATATCTGCATCGAGGCCAAACCCGGCATGCGCTTTGCCCTGGTCGGCCCCACGGGCTGCGGCAAGACAACGCTCATCAACCTGCTGCTGCGTTTTTACGATATTGATGCCGGACGCATCATGGTCGATGCCCGGTCTTCGCGTGACTACACGCGCGCGAGCCTGCGCCGCGCCTTTGGCATGGTGCTGCAGGATACGTGGCTGTTCGAGGGCACGGTGGCGGAAAACATCGCCTACGGCTGTCCCGACGCCACGCGCGAGCAGGTTATCGAAGCTGCCAAGCGCGCGCATGCGCACAAGTTTATCGTGCAGCTGCCAGGCGGCTACGATACGGTCATCGGCGAGGACGGCGGCACGTTTAGCCAGGGTCAAAAACAGCTGCTGTGCATTGCGCGCGTTATGCTCACCGATCCGGCGATTCTGCTGCTGGACGAGGCAACGTCGAGCATCGATACGCGTACCGAGCTGCAGGTGCAGGCGGCATTCGACGAGCTCATGGCCGGTCGCACAAGCTTTGTCGTGGCGCACCGCCTGAGCACCATCCGCAACGCCGACTGCATTCTGGTGATGCGCGACGGCCGGATTATCGAGCGCGGCACGCACGACGAGCTGCTAGCGGCAGACGGCTTCTATGCTGATCTTTACCGCAGCCAGTTTGCCCAGTGAGCAAGCCCGTGGGGCAAATTAATCAATCGACAGACGGTGGTTTACATCTGTCACGTTAGTACTAAGATATTCATCTAATAAATTGCAATAGTGGCTTTAGTTTTGGGGGAAACGAGGCAACGTGACTATGACGTGCTCTTTGGTGGTTAACAGCAAGAGCGGTAATACCAGGATGGTTTCGGGCGCGATCAAGCGCGCTCTGCAGGC
>CABUVB010000165.1 GCA_902494815.1 uncultured Collinsella sp.
CCGTTCCTTCAACTGGGAAAACGGCGCCCCCGGACCCCAGGAGGGGCCGCGGGGGCGTTCAGCTAACTGCGGGAACGGCCTATCCGCTCAAAGTGTTCGGCTGAGATCGGAAATCAACCCTGACGTATGCTCAACCTGCGGGATAAATCATCCCTAAACAAAATGGCCGAAGCCCCAAGGAGCTTCGGCCTTTGCTTTCTCGCTGTAGGCGCAACGCAACTTATCGATTCTCGATGCTACCGATATTTTTGAGCTCGATGGAAATGAGGCCGTTGGGCTCGTTGACGAACTCGATATACTCGGAGTTCGAACCCATCTCGGCCGGGAAGCTGATCTCGATGCCCGTGTCGGTACGAATCTTGTGATTGCGCACCGCCGCGCGCTCGACCTGTTTGCGCTCCACGGGAACGCGCTCGGGAACCTTCTCCTCGGTCAGTGCCGCGCGCACGCTTTCTTTGATGGCCGGCTCGTCCTCAAAGACCTCATCGACGATATCCCAAGGCGGTAGCTCCTCGTCATCCTCAACCTTCTCGGCAACGGCGGCTTTGACCTTGGCGAGCGCTACGGCCGTGTTGGCGCCGTGCTCTTCGGCGACTTCCTCGACCACACGCGTGACGGTGTCGATGACCTCCTTACCCGAAACGCCCGTGTCGCATTGCAGCAGGCCGTCGGGAATGAGCATGCGATCCTCACCGGCAATCTTGCGCTTCTTATCCACATAGCCGATCTCCATGGTGCTTGCACGCACGATTGCATAGCTCGGCACCTTTTGCGAAGGGTTCGGCAGAATGGCATAGTGGCGCGCGATGTCGTTACGAACCTCGCCCTCTTCGCGACCCACCTCGTGCATGAATGCCTGCTTGGAGCCCAGCAGCATCACGGCAAACCAGCGGGCATCCTCATCGTCGTCAAAATCGGCCACCAGCACGTCGGTGGACTCGGCTTTCTCGGCTTTGGTGAGCTCAGAAGAGATAAACTCCGCAATCTGCTGCGACAGGTCCACAAACTCGCGCTCGCCAAAGAAATAGCCCTTGAGCTCGCCGCCAAACGCAGAGTTCTCGGCAAACGTGGCGCGTTTATTGTCGGCCGAGGTACGTGCGCGGCGCAGATGCGTGGTCACGAAGTTGCGCACGGTACGGCTCTCGATATCGAGCTCGCGTTGGCTCATGACGTTGACGGCAGAGTCAAAGTCCAGGATATGCAGAATCGCGTGATTGATTTTCATATACGGCATTCCGTTCTAGATTGATTTCGGCACGAATCAGTATAGCGGTCGAGCCCGCCCCAGGCGCTTCGAAGATTGGTGCATCGGGGACAGGTTGCTTGCACCAATGGTTAGCGCAGGAGCTCGGACTGCCAAGCCTCGAGCTGTTCTGCCAAACTCTTGCCGGCAGCGGGCATGTCGATCTGGGGTCGTTTGGGCAGCAGCGCGCATTTAAGGATTGCCACGATGGTCTGCGAGACAAAGCGTCGCGTATCCTTGTCAAAGCCTTGCGCAGCCTGGAGCATCACGGGCAGGCTCTCGCGCAGATTCCCAGCGATATCCGCAAACCGCTCAGCACCCGTAGCCTCAAACACGGAGAACAACGCATCTACAAAACGCTCGCGTTCGCTAGGCGACACTGCAAGCAGCATCTCGCGAATGGAACCATCAACGTATCGAGCACCGGCGGACAGGCGCTCACAGTACACGAAGTCGCGACCATCAACCACCCAGCTAAAGGGATTGTGCTGCAGCAGGCTGAACTCGGTGCTCTCAACGATGGCATAGTCCTCCTGTGTCTCGAGCATCATGCCAAAGATCGACGATCGAGGTAGCGTCTTGTCGATTCGACCGGAAAGATCGGCAAAGGCGTTGCCGTTCAGAAACTCCTCGACGAACCCTGGACCATCATGGGAATACGCCCGTTCGATTCGCTCACGGGCGACATCGGAGCACATCGCCGCACCGTACACCGCAAGGTTTCCGCCCTTGGAATGACCTCCGCACAAAAGCGGCCCGTCAATCGCATCCGCCGCCTCGTCCACATAACGCGCCGCGGATTCCTGGGCCGGCACAGGACACCGGAACGCCATGTTAAAGTCCTCTTTCCAGCCCACAATCGTGCTGTCGGTCCCCCGGAAGGAAAGATAGCTAAACCCCGCCGGAAACCGGAACGCCATGGCTGCAAACTGCTCCGTCGCCACCGCATCGCTCACGGCACGATAGCCGCAAACGTGCACGCCGCGGTATCTGGGATTTGCTGCCACGGCCTCCAACAAGGCCCTGCTCCCCTCTGGATCCCACAAGTCGTCAATCATGTCCCGATAGCACTCGGCACGCAGCAGCTCGCGTACGTCTAGGCCCTGCCAGTTCGTCAGCTCCGCCGTATCACCCGGCAAACGCAAATAGGACAACCACGCAAAGACCAGGCTGTCCACCGCGCAGAACGGCCGCTCCTCAAACGGATCAAACGCCGTCTGGGCATAGGTCAAAAAATTAGGCGAATCCGACATGGCCCTCCCATCAACTATGGTGTATTGGGATGGTGCATTGGGGTCAGGTTACTTTGCACCAAAAAGGCGCCCGGACCGTGTGGGCCCGGACGCCTTCATTGTAGCTTTTCGCTCTAGCGAGCTTGATTTAGCAGGAGAAATCGACGCTGTCGATGATGTCCTTGAGGGCCTTGGCGGAGACGGTGAGCTCATGCTGCTCGTCGTCGTTCAGCGGCACGGGGACGCGGCAGACAACGCCGTCGCGGCCAACGACGGTCGGCATGGAGATGGCAAGATCGGACAGGCCATACTCGCCCACCATGAGCGAGGAGACAGGCAGAACGGTCTGCTCATCGCGCATAACGGCGGTGCAGATGCGCTTGACGGCCATGGCGACGCCATAGTAGGTGGCGTGCTTCTTCTCGATGATGGTGTAGGCGGAGTTCTTGACGTCCTCAGCGATGCGCTTCTCGGCAGCCTCATGCTCCAGGTGGCCGTGAAGCTCACAGAAGGTGTTCAGCGGAACGCCGGCAACCTGAGCGCTGGACCAAGCGACAAACTCGGAGTCACCGTGCTCGCCCATGACATAGGCCTGGACATCGCGCGGGTCAACCTCGACGTGGGCACCAAGCATCTGCTGCAGGCGGCCGGTGTCGAGCACGGTACCGGAACCGATGACGTGGCCCTCGGGCAGGCCGGACATCTTGATGGCGGCGTAGGTCAGAACATCGACCGGGTTGGAGACGATGAGCAGAATGCCGTCGAAGCCGGACTTCTTAATCTCGGGAATAATGGACTTGAAGATGCTGACGTTCTTGTTGACCAGGTCCAGGCGGGTCTCACCGGGCTTCTGGGCAGCGCCAGCAGTGACGACGATCATGGCGGCGTCGGCGACATCGGAATAATCGCCGGCGTAGATCTTCATCGGCTCGGCAAACGTCATGCCGTGCGCGATATCCAGGGCCTCACCCTCGGCACGGTTCTTGTCCACGTCGATGAGGACCATCTCGGAGAACAGACCGCTCTGCATCAGTGCGAACGCCGAAGACGAACCGACGAAACCGCAGCCGACAATAGCGACCTTCTTCTCGTTAACCATTAGAAACTCCCATCTCTCTCCACAAACAAGCCGCCCGGGAACGACCCGAGCGGCTTGCCGTGATCCCAATACATCCAATCGGGACTTTGATTATGCTCCTATTCGCAGCCAAAAATCGACCGTTTACCGAAATTGTTTGCAGAATTCGTAAAATAACTGCACGAAATCGGTTTCGAGCTATTGACGGGTCGAAATAGGTTTCTAATACAGGCCAGCCTCGCGAATGGCCTCGACAGCCAAAGCGATCTGATCGGGCGGCAAGACCAGTGCCATACGCACGTGCCCCTCGCCCGAAGGGCCAAAGCTCGCGCCCGGCGTCACCACAACGCCGGCCTTCTCCATAAGCTCCTCGCAAAACGCCATGGAATCGGTGCGACCACCGGGAAGCTTGGCCCACACAAACATAGAGCCATGCGCGTTGGGACGCTCCCAGCCCAGGCCCTCAAGACCGTCGCACAGGGC